>DASSLJ010000020.1:0-5434 GCA_035689585.1 Candidatus Dormiibacterota bacterium | reverse complement strand
GCTCTCCTGGTCGAACAGATCGCCCTTGGTGATCAGCAGAACGTCGTAGCGCCGGCTGATGTCGCGCAGAGTTTCATCGACACCGTCGAGAAGCTCCGTCGGCTGCATGAGCATCCGCTTGCCCCAGCCCAGGATCACCTCGAGGTCGGATGCTGGAATTCGCCGCTCGGTCACCTCGATCGCGGTCTCGAGCATCGACAGCGTGAATGACTTCACGCCGTAGCCGTAGATCGAAAGGTTGCGCATCTCCGTCTGCGCAAGCCGCGCGTCGACGTCGGCGTCGGGGGCGTGGCCTTTCAGAAGATCGCGGAAGTCCGCCTGCGTGACGTGAAAGCGAGTCTCGCTGTGCCACAGCGTGTCATCACCGTCGAACCCGACCACCCGAACCGGCATCGCGACGGAAATGCTACGGCTGCACTCCGGGCGTCTGAATTCGTGACCAATGGGTACCACCATCGTTCGTGCGCTGCAGCGAACCCCGGCCCTCCGCGTAGCCGACCTGCGGATCGGCAAACACCATCTCCGGGCCGCCGACCGGCGTGTCGGTGTTGAAGTCCGAATCGTACGGATGCCATTGCTGGCCGGAAGTCGTCGTCTCCATTGATTGGCCCGGGACGACCAGTTGCAACCACCGTGATTCCGTGACCATCGCGATGTAACGGGATGGAATCTTCGTCATCCAGGACCAGGTCGTGCCGGCATCGGTCGACCGATAGACGTACTGCACGTCCTGGCCCCAGGCTTCGAGATAGAGCGTCTTCGCGAAAACCTTGATCCAGTCGACGCGTAGAGTGAAGCCGCCTGCTTGAGTCGTGAAGCCGGGTGGATCCGGGACAACGCTGCCGGACCATGTGAGCCCTCCGTCGGACGTCCGATAGACGGTTGGCCGGTGGTTGTCATCCCACGCCGTGAGGAAGCCGATCGTGTCACTGACGAACCACAGGTTCTCCTTGCACTGTTGTTCCGCGATACCTTGGGTCGCGACCCTCGACCAGGTCGCTCCGGCGTCGGAGGTGCGCCAGATCCATGAGGAAGAGGTGTCGCATTGCGTCGCCGGCATGCCTCTCTCGAGCAACCATCCTTTCTCGCCGTCCACGAACGACACCATCGCGTCATGCACCGGTGGCAGAGGGCGGCCCTCCCAATGCTCACCCTGATCGACCGAACGAAACAGGCGGTCGTAGATCAGCACCCAAACCACGTCGGCGTTGACCGCATCGAGCTGCGCGCCGACGGGCATCGGGATCGGAGTCTCGGTGACCGCAGCAGTGCTCGCGGCGCCGGACGCCGGCAGGTGGAGGGCGGCGCAGGCTGACATTCCCAGCAGAACGACAACGGCGCAAACCATGCGAGCTCGCACGCTCGTTCTACGAACCAGCGCGGCGAACTGTTACGCGGCGGCGCGAATCCAGTCGGGCAGCGGCTGCATCCGCGTGCCCTGCAGCGCCTCGAGAGCATCGTCGACGGTCACCTGGCGGCGACGGAAATTGCGCAGAGCGAACCGATCGCACGCCGTCTCCGCGCCGGCGCGCCGGCCGCGCATCTCGCGCAAGTACCAATGGAGCCACTCGTGGAGATAGACGAAGCGGATGACATCGCGCCGCGTCCGGAAGCGCACGCGCTCCGACAGCCACGCGAATTTCATCCCCTTGCCAGGCTTGCGGCGCGCATTGACGTAGACGAGCTCGGAGAAGGCTCGGAAAGGTTCAGGGACCCGGACGATGATCCGGCCGAGGTCGAACTCGCAGAGGCCGGACAGGGACGGCCGGGTGCGGTAGCGCAGCGGCTTGATCACGACCCGGTAGTCGCCCGGCGACGGCAGCCCGGACAGCGCCCAGCGCACGTCCGCGACCTTGAGCCCGGGAAGATCGCTGCGGATCGACAGGCCCATCGACGGCCCGCGCCTCGCCGCGCGATCCATCGCGGCGACCGCCCGCCGAACCGCGCCGGGATCGAAATGCGGCTCTTCCGCCAGGTGCAGTGCGGAGCGCGCAGTTCGGGTCGGCGGGAGGATCAAGAGGCTCATCGGCTGCTACATAAGCGCCCACCGGAGGGGCTCTACCCGCCGTTGACGCAGGCTTTGACGGAGCCGAATTCGAGTTTGCGCGCGGGTTCTCGGCTCCCCTCGCGCGTTCTATGGGTGGGTGTTTTTCGCCCAAAAAGACGAGACGGAGGTGTGGTCTTGCCAGGCAAGAAGAAGCACGGGTCTTCGATCAAGAAGCCGAAGACGTACGAAGCGCTCAAGAAGAAGGGAATGAGCAAGTCGCGCGCCGCCCGCATCAGCAACGCACAGGCGGACAAGCAGAAGAGCAAGAAGCACTAGCCGACAAGTCGCCCATCATGTAGGGCGTGCATCAGGTCAAGCTGGAGTCCGTCCGCCGCAAGACCGGCGGGCGGATTCATCTAACTCCGAAGGTCCCACGTACAGGCCCGGTGACGACGCTGTGCGGTCAGGTTCTCGGCGAAGGGTCCTACGCCGCCGACGACAGCCCGGCCGACTGCGCCAACTGCATCCGCCGATCGCACGATCCGTCACGCATCTCGGGTGCATTTTTCGCGCAGGAGGAAGGGTCCGAGCTGCTGCGGCTGTCCCTCGAGCAAGCGCGCACGCGCAAACCCGACCTGCGCGTGGTGCCGAGCAGCCATGTCGAGAAGGACAAGCCCGTCGTCTGGCCCGCGCCGAAGCCGCCGCCCGAGACGACGCCCGACGAAGTCGGCGAGCTCGTCACGCGTGGATTCAAGCCGTCGGGCGAAGGCGTCTGGCGGAGCCCTCAAGGCGTGGTGGTCCGGATGCGGAAGCACGGCCGGGACTGGCGTTTTGCCGAACTCGTCTACGACGGCGAGGTCGTGGCGACGCGCAGCGAAAGCGGCGTTCGCTTTAGGGCCGGCGATGTCGAGGTCACTCCGTCGGGCGATGGCTACGAGGTGCGGATAAAGAAGACGCCTTAGTGGACGCGCGCGCTGCTCGCCGCGGCGGCGCCGCCTGTCGGTGGAGCGCTCGCGACCACGTGCGTGGGAATGATCCCCGCCGCGTGCGCCACGATCAACCCGAGCAGGACGAGCACGTCGGCCAGGAGTAAGAGGCCGAGCATGTCCCAGTCGAGGCGGTTGACCAGCGCCAGCCATCGCGGCGCGGACGCGACACCGTCGGGTGTCCAGCCGCAGATCGGACATCGTCCCTGCGTGTAGCGCGAATCGAACGTCCAGTCGTCGGTCGGGCAGTGGACCCGTGCCGTGCGCCGCGGCTTGATCACGGTGTGAGCACCTCGTCCGGCACGGCGTCGGCCGGGGTACTGCGCGCCCAAACCCACGCCGCGGCCGAGGCCAGAAGAAGGGCCTCGAGGGTGAGGAACATGAACGCGAGAGGGATGCGGTTCGCCGCGAGCGCGGTGCCGAGCTGCGCAACCGGCGAGCCGGCACCCGGGCCGCCCGCGCCGCTGGTGTCGCCAAACCCGCCGAAATCGCCGGCACCGAAGCCGCCGCCGAACCCACCGAAGCCGCCAAGCCCGAACGCGGCGCCGTTGCCGGTCTGGAGGTCGGCGAATCCCTCGCCGAGCACGTACTCGGCGCTCTGGCTTGGGACGCCTGGTCCAGGTGAAGGCTGCGTGATCTTGATGTGCAGGCCGGTCGCCCAGATGGTCACGTGACCGCCGTCGACGGTCCTGGTCGGCGCGACGGTGAAGATCGTGATGTAGGTCAGGTTGACGACGGGCGTGCAGCCCGACGACGTGCTCGGCCGCGTTGTCGTGGTTCCACTCGTTGTGCCGCTCGAACCGCCGACCGGAAGCGGCGGCAGCAGACCGGTTGAAGGCGGAGATGGAGGAGGCGGCGCCTGGACCGGGACCGGTGCTTGTGGTGCCGACGGGCACGGCACCGGGTGCTGGTCGACGATGGTGACGCCCTGGTCGTTGACCGCGACCGGCTGACCGTTGTTGGTCACCTGCCCGGCGGTGACGTGCGCGTCGCCGCCGCCGCCCGACAGCGTGCTGAACGCGTTGATGTCGACCACGACCTTGCTCACCTGGACGGTGCCGAAGGTGAAGCTGTCAACCGCAGAGTGCGTCGTCACGGTCAGCTTGCCGCCCGAATCCATCACGGTGTTGGTCTGACCGTAGGCGCCGCTGAAAGGTTGGGTCCCACCGCCCGAGTAGTACCCAGAAGCCGCTGCGTCCATCGGGTTCGCGGTCGCGTCGGCGTACGGCCCACTCCCGCATCCGTTGCACGTGTCGATGTGCCCATGCGACGGCCCGGGATTCGTCGCGGTCGCGTACGGCACCTGGTTGTTCGGGTTGTCGCAGATCTGTGGCGGCGGAGGTTGGTTGCCCGACGTGCTGCAGCTCTGGTTGTACTGAGAACCGACGGTCGCCGCGGCCGGACCGCTGTCGGAGTACGTTGCCTTCGCGGCCGACGACGGGCTCGCGTCCTGCTGCACCTCCGCCATCGGGTAGCGGTTGTTGACCGCGCCGTTCTGGAAGTTCGGAAACGCATCGCTGCCGGCGATTCCATGAACGCCCGTGGCGTAACCGAAGCTCGTGTAGCTCGACGGCGCATCGGCCAGCGCGAACGCCGGGACCAGGACCATCGCCGCGATGGCGACGACCGCGCAGTTGATGACGATGAAGAGTCTTTTCATTGCCCGTCCACCTGTTGCAGCAATTCGACCGCGAGCGCGCCCGTGGGCCGGCCTTCTGCCTCGGCGCGCTGCTCGAGCGCCCGCTTGACCTTGGCCGGCAATCTGACCGCCACGATCTCCATCAGCGCTGGGTTGACGTGGTGACCGTTGCCGTTTCCGACCGCGATCGCAGCCCCGTCGTCGACTGCCGTTCCGAGATACGAGCCGGCGACCAGCTTGCGGTCGCTGCGCAGCTCCACCGCGTCACCGCTGAGCCCGACCGTGCCGTGCTCGAAGACGTACGCGCGATCGGCGACGTCGAGCGCCGACTCGACGAACTGCTCCACGAGCAGGACGGCGATTCCCTGCTCGCGGAACACTCGGATGATGTCGAACAGCTGCCGCACCACCGTGGGCGCGAGACCCTGCGACATCTCGTCGATCATCACGAGTCGCGGTCTCGAAAGAATCGCGCGAGCGAGCGCAACCATCTGCTGCTCTCCGCCCGAAAGCGTGCCAACCAGCTGCGTGCGGCGCTCGCGCAGTCTCGGGAACAGCTCGAACGCGGGCTTCATGTCGACCTCGTGGCCCGCGGTGTTGGAGACCAGCCGGAGCGTGTCCTCGACGCTGATGTTCGGAAAGAGCCCGCGGCCCTCGGGGATGTGCACGAGTCCCATGCGCGTGATCCGCTCCGCGGAGAGGCCGGTCACGTCCTTACCGGCGAACGTGACGCGGCCACGCCGCGCGTGGATCATGCCCGAGATCGCTCGCAGGGTCGTCGTCTTGCCTGCGCCATTGGCGCCGATGCACGCCACGACCTCG
>DASSLJ010000019.1:0-8135 GCA_035689585.1 Candidatus Dormiibacterota bacterium | reverse complement strand
CCCGATGGCCCGGCGACCGCGCTGGTTCGGCCTGAAGCCGTGACCCTCGTCGGCAATGGCGACTCGGCCGATGGTCCGCTCGTCGGCACTGTGATCGCTGTCGCGTTTCTTGGAGCCGTCAGCCGCGTGACCGTCGACCTCGGCGACACGACCGTTCTCGCGCAGCTGCCGACATCGGCCGCGGCCGATCACCCCGCCGGCAGCAAGGTCCGCCTCGCGCTGCGACCCGACCCGGTCCTGATAGATCGCAACAACTGAACGCCGGCTCGGAGCCGGCCCGGTCCTGCGGGCAACGTATCGCGCGGTCGCCGAGCTGCCTGGAGAGCCACCGATCGTGCGCACCGACATCGCGACCGGTGACGCAGCGGCACATGAACCCGCGATCGCACGCATCGCTCATCTGACCGACCTACACGTCACGGACGGGCAGTCGCCGGCGCGCTTCGAATTCGTCAACCACCAGTGGCAGGACCCACGGTTCCGTGAGCTGCTCACGATGCAGCGCCCGCACGAGATGCTCAACACGCACGCAATTGCTGCGATGGTGCGGACGATCAACGCACTCGAGGATGTCGACGTGGTCGCGATGACCGGCGACGGCGTCGACAACACGCAGCGCAACGAGCTCGACAACCTCTGCGCCCTGCTTGATGGTGGTGCCGTCCATCCCGATTCCGGCGCCAACGGATACGAAGGCGTGCAGCGTGTGGATTGGCCAGACGGGATCTTCTGGAAGCCGGACGGTTCGCCCGACGGCGACGTGTTCCAACGTGATCTCGGCTTCCCTCGACATCCGGGGCTGCTCGAAAAAGCCGTGCAGCCGTTTCGATCACCTGGCCTTCGTGTGCCGTGGCTGCGCTGCTGGGGCAATCACGAGCAGGTGTGCCAGGGAGTGGGAATCGTGACTCCGGCGCTGGCCGAGGCGATGGCCGGATCCCGAAAGGTCATCGAGATGCCGGCGGACCTCGACCCCGACCACGCCCTCGACATTTTCGTGAGCAGTCCCGAGCGATTCATGACCGGCGCATCGCGATCGGTGGCACCCGACCCGGCTCGCCGGCCGATCCAACGCGCCGACCTGTTGCCCTCGTCCTATTACGTGCGCGATGCCGGCGAAGTGCGCTATCTCACGCTGGACACGGTCTGCAACGCCGGCGGCGCCGACGGAAGCATCGACGAGGTGCAGCTGCGGTGGGTCGAGGAGAAACTCCGCGAGGCGCGAGATCGGTACGTCGTCGTGCTCTCCCACCACGGTTACGACACGCTCTTCAATCCGCGTGGTGAGCGACGCGCCGACGAGCTGTTGCGGCTGCTCCAGCGCTCCCCCAACGTGGTCCTCTGGCTCAACGGCCACATTCACGCGAACCGCATCACGCCCCGAGAGACGTTCTGGGAAGTGACCACGAGCTCGCTCGTCGACTGGCCGTGCCAGGCGCGCGCTGTCGAAATCCGGCGCACGAAGTCCGGCCACCTCGCGATCGATTGCACGATGCTCGACCACGATGGCGAGGGCCTCGCGGGTCTGCACAGGGAGCTGGCGGCGAACGTCCCGAACAACGGCTTCGATTCCTGGAGGCCCGGACGGCCGGTGGACCGAAACGTGACCTTGCTTCTTCCCGATCCGCTGGGGTAGCGTGTTGCGTAGCACGCGACAGTTGCGTATAGTCCACGCGTGAGGGTGGCGGACACTCAGAGCGGGCATCCCACGCTCGCCGCCCTTCTTCGCACCCCGCGTTACGAGATCTTCCCGACCGACGGCATCGAGCAGGTTGTCGAACGCCACGTGCCGCGGGACGTGACGATCGCGGTCACCGCGTCACCTCGACGGGGTCTGCCGGCGACAGTGCAGCTGGCGATCCGTCTCGCTCGCCTCGGCTACACCGCCGTACCGCACATCTCGGCCCGGCTGATCCGCGACCGCCAGGAGCTCGCCCAGATCCTCGATGCGATCAAGCCGGCGGGGATCCACAACGTGTTCGTGATCGCGGGTGACGCGCGCGAGCCGGCCGGGGAGTTTCCGGACGCGCTGTCGCTGCTCACAGCGCTGCCGCCCGACCACGGCCTGACCGACATCGGCGTCACCGGCTATCCCGAGAGCCACCCGTTCATCGACGACGACATCACGGTCCAGGCGATGTGGGACAAGCGGCGGTTTGCGACCTACATCGTCAGCAACATGAGCTTCGACCCGGAGGCGGTGAAGCGCTGGGTCGAGCGCGTGCGCCGCCGCGGCGTCGCGCTGCCGATCTACATCGGAATGGCGGGCGTGGCAGATCCGGCGCGCCTGCTGCGCGTATCCGCGAAAATCGGCGTCGCCGATGCGGCGCGATTCTTGCGCGGACACCCGAGCTGGGTGGCGCGCATGTTTCGACCCGGCGGTTACGAGCCCGGGAGGTTTGTCAGTGCGTTGTGGCCCGAGCTCGCGCAACCGGAGTTGCGCGTCGCAGGGCTCCACGTCTTCACGTTCAACGAGCTCGAGCCGACCGAGCGGTGGCGGCAAGAGATGCTGGAGAGGGTGCGATGAAAGTTGAGTTCCCGACAGACCTGGAGATTGCGCGCAGAGCAAAGCTTCTGCCGATGCCCGACATCGCGGCGAAGATGGGCATCGGTCCGCATCTCCTCGAGCCTTACGGCCACGACGTTTCCAAGATCAAGCTCGATGCGATCGACGAGCTGAGGGACCGGCCGAAGGCGAAGTACGTCGTCGTCTCGGCGATCACGCCGACACCGCTCGGCGAAGGCAAGACGACGACCACCGTCGGCCTCGGCGATGCGCTCGGCCACATCGGCAAGCAGGCCACGGTCGCGATCCGGCAGCCGTCGATGGGGCCGACGTTCGGCATCAAGGGCGGGGCTGCCGGAGGAGGCTACAGCCAGGTCGTGCCGATGGAGCGGCTCAACCTCCACCTCACCGGCGACTTCCACGCGGTCACCGCGGCGCACAACCTGCTCGCCGCGATGATCGATAACTACATCCACCACTCGCTGCGCGATTTCCCGATCGACCTGCACAGCATCACCTGGCGCCGCGTCCTCGATGTCAGCGACCGCGTGCTTCGCAACGTCGTCGTCGGTCTTGGCGCGCCCGAGGACGGCGTCGTCCGGCAGACCGGTTTTGACATCACCGCGGCATCCGAGGTGATGGCGGTGCTCGCGCTGTCGACGTCGCTGCAGGACATGCGCCATCGCCTCGGCCGCATGGTCATCGGGCTTGCGCGCGACGGCAAGCCGATCACCGCGGATTTTCTGCACGCCGGCGGCGCGATGACCGTGATCATGCGCGACGCGATCAAGCCGAATCTGCTGCAGACGCTCGAGAACACGCCGGTCCTCGTGCATGCCGGCCCCTTCGGCAACATCGCGAACGGCGCGTCTTCTGTGCTCGCGGACCTCATCGGCATCCACGGGGGAGACTTCCTCGTCACCGAGGCGGGATTCGGCGCGGACATGGGTGCCGAGCGCTTCTTCAACATCAAGTGCCGCACGTCGGGCCTGGCCCCGGACGCAGCGGTCGTCGTCGCCACGGTGCGGGCGCTGAAGGTGCATTCGGGCAAGTACCGCGTCGTCGCCGGCAAGCCGCTGCCCCCCGATCTCCTGAAGGAGAATCCGGACGACGTGCTTGCGGGCGCGTCGAACCTGCGCAAGCAGGTCGAGAACATCCAGATCCACGGCGTTTCGCCGGTCGTCGCCATCAACGCGTTTCCGGACGACCACCCCTCCGAACACAGGGCGATCCGCGAGCTGGCCGAGCATCTCGGCGTCCGCTCCGCGGTCTGCAACAACTTCGCCGACGGCGGCCGGGGTGCAACCGAGCTGGCGGAGGTGGTCGTGGAAGCCGCCAACGAGCCGAGCACGTTCCAGTTCCTCTACCCGGACGCCGCCACGCTGCGCGAGAAGATCGAGGCGATCGCCCTGCGCGTCTATGGCGCGCGCGGAGTGGAGTACGACGCGGCCGCAGCGCGCCAGATCGACGCGTACGAGGCCAGCGGGTTCGGCAGGCTGCCGGTTTGCGTCGCCAAGACGCACCTGTCGATCTCATCGGACCCGAAGCTCAAGGGCGCTCCGACGGGCTGGGTGCTGCCTGTGCGCGAGGTCCGCGCGTCGGTGGGCGCCGGGTTCATCTACCCGATCTGCGGCGAGATGCGAACCATGCCTGGCCTGCCGACGACGCCGAATGCAGTCGGCATCGACATCGACGAGAACGGAGAGATCATCGGCCTGTCCTGAACAACCAGCGATTCCGCACGTTTTGGCCCAAACACACCGAATTCGAACGGCTTTTCCGCACTTCTTGATCGAAAAGCGCGGAATCGGGGTAACAAGAGGCTGATGCAAACCCAATCCATCGCCGCCAAGACAGGCGTCGGGGCCGTCGACATCGCCGTCACCGACGGCGAGCGGGCGCTTCGCTTCTACCGCGACTACGTCGGGCTCACGCAGCTGCCATCGGACGGGACGGTGATCCGCATGGGCGTTGCCGATCGCGAGATCGTCGTCCTCCATCCCTACGCCGAGCGCCCCGTCGTGCCGCACACCTCCGGCCTCTACCACCTCGCGATCCTTGTGCCCGACCGGCGGGAGCTGGCGCGCGTCATCGCCCGGCTCGCCAGGCTTCGCTGGGACCAGTACCCGACCGACCACGTGATGACCAAGGCCAACTATCTGTGGGATCCCGACGGCAATGGGATCGAGGTCTACACCGAGTCGCCAGAGGACGGGTTCATGGGATTTGCGAACGGCACGTTCGCGGCATGGGACAAGGACGGACGGCCGCGCTCGGGGCGTGACCCCATCGACCTCGAAGAGCTCTTCAGCCATCTGCGCGATGACGACCGGCTCGACTCGCCCATGCCTGACGCCACCAAGATGGGCCACATGCACCTCCACGTTGCAGATGTCGACGATGCGCTGCGCTTCTACCACGACCTCGTCGGCTTCGACGTCATGGGCCACGTGCCAGGCGTGGGTTTCGTGTCCGCGGGCGGATATCACCATCACCTCGGCCTGAACGAGTGGGCGGGCCACGGCGTGCCGCCGGCGCCGCCTGGGTCCGCCGGCTTGCGCCGCTACACCGTCGAGCTTCCTTCGCAACGCGACCTCGACGACGTCATCGGCCGGCTCGAGCACGGCGATGTGCGCGTGACCGAAGAAGCGGGCGGTTACGCAGCCGCCGATCCGTCGGCGAACCGCGTGCTTTTCAAGACGGCGGAGTAGCTTTCTTGCGCTCCACCGCTTCGTGGAGCAGCGTCGCCAAGTCGAAGACCTCCAGCTTTGCCCCGGTTTCGCGCACGCCGTCGTCGAGCATCACCGTGCAGAACGGGCACGCGACGGCGAGCGTCTCGGCGCCGGTCGACGCCGCCTCCCGCACACGCTCCTGGTTGATCGGCCGGCCGCGCTTCTCCTCCATCCACATCCTCGCGCCGCCCGCACCGCAGCAGAAAGTGCGCTCGCGATTGCGCGGCATCTCCACCGCCTTGCCGACGGCCGCGACGAGCTCTCGCGGCTGCGCGCGCACGTCGTTGTGGCGGGCCAGGTAGCACGAGTCGTGATACGTGATCGTGCGATTGCTCGCGGCAGGCGAGAGCTTGCCCTCGCGGACGAGATCGGCGAGAAACTGCGTGTGGTGGACGACCTCATACGCGCCGCCGAAGTCGGCGTACTCGTTCCCGAGCGAGTTGAAGCAGTGCGGGCACGTCGTGACGATCTTCTTCACGCCGGCGTCGTTGAGCGTCGTGACATTCTCGGTCGCGAGTCGCTGGAACGTGTACTCGTCGCCCATGCGCCGAGCGGGGTCGCCGGTGCACGACTCGCGCGGCCCGAGTACGGCAAAGTCGACGCCGGCCTGCTGAAGTAGCCTCGCCGTCGAGACCGCGCCCTTGCGTGCGCGCTCGTCGAAGGCGGGCGCACAGCCGACCCAGAACAGCACGTCCGGCGCTGCATCGCCAGGCTGCAGAACGCGCACGCCGAGACCTTCCGCCCACTGCATGCGATCGGTCTGCGGCCTTCCCCAAGGGTTGGAGGTGCGATCGACATCGCGCAGCATCGTGCCCGCCTCCTCGGGAAAACGAGACTCGACCATCACGAGGTTGCGGCGCAGGTCGACGATGTGGTCGATGTGCTCGATGCCGACAGGGCACTCGCGCACGCAAGCACCGCACGTGACGCAATCCCACACCATGTCGTCGATGACCGCGTTCGGGACGATCGGTTCCGTCGACTGCGCGAGCAGATGGTCACGCTCGTGCATGATCACGAGCTTTGGCGACAGCGGCTTTCCCGTGTTGTACGCGGGGCAGACCTCCTGGCACCGGCCGCATTCGGTGCAAGACATCGCATCGAGCATCTGCTTCCACGTCATATCGCCTGTCCGTGCCGCGCCGAATCTCACATCGGCTTCGGGCTGCGTGAAGTCGATCGGCTCGAGCCGCCCGCGCGCTCGCGTGCGGCCGAAGTAGACGTTGAACGCCGCGACGAGGATGTGCAGATGCTTGGAGTGAGGGAGATAGACGAGGAACGAAAGGATTATGAGGACGTGCGCCCACACGGCCACTCGCTCCAGCCATGGCGCGATGGGAGCGACGACGTGCGAGAGTGCATTCGAGATCGGCGCCGCGGACGCCGGATAGTCGTTCAGACCGAGCGCGATCTGCGATGAGTGCCACGCGAACAGCGTCAGAACGATGCCGGCGATGAGCGCGAGGATGAGGTCGGCTTCCCCGAGGTGGCTGCCCACGAAACGTGCCGGCCGCACGACCTTGCGGATCACGAATGCCGTGATGACGCCCAGCAGCACGAGCAGTGCGAAGAGATCGACGAGGAATGCGTACCAGGCCTGCGCGCCCAACCACGGCAGCGTCGAATGCGGATCGACCGCGCCGATCATCGCGATGACGATCGTCGGGAAGAGGACCAGGAAGCCCCAGAAGATCGCGGCGTGCATCAGGCCTGGGGCGATGCGCTGCAGCAACTTACGCTGGCCGAGCACGTCCGTCGCCTCGGCTTCGATCCGCGCCGGCAGGTTGTCGAAGCGTCTTGCGGGCTTCCCAGACCGAATCAATCGGAACAGAAACCAGGCGCGGCGTCCGAACAGGACGAAGGCGACCCCAAGGGCGAGGACGAGAACTGCTAGCGGCGTTTGCGGATCTCCGCGGAGATAGCTGGCACGATCTCCTTCAGATCACCCGTGACGGTGTAGTCGGCGTTCAGCATCAAGGGCGCCTGCGGATCCGAATTGATCGCGAGGATGCGCCTGGCGCCTTTCAATCCCGCCATGTGCTGCGTCGCGCCCGAGATCCCGCACGCGATGTACACCTCGGGCGAGACCTTCGTGCCCGTCTGGCCGACCTGGTCCGAGTGTGGCCGCCAGCCTGCACTCGTGACAGCGCGCGAGCAGCCGACGGCTGCACCAAGCAGTCCCGCGAGCTCCTCGATGATGGCGAAACCTTCCTTCGAGCCGACCCCGCGGCCGCCGCTGACGATGACCTTCGCCTCGCCCAGCGATACGCCGCCGTTGCTCGGCTGGATGCGGTCTTGCACCTGCACCATCAGATCGCGATCGTCCGCACGATCGACGTGAACCTCGGGCGGCGGCGGGCCATCGTCCGCGCGAACCGTGTGCGGCGCCACGGTGATCAGCGGCCGAGGGCTGTGGAGCTGCGCCTCCTCGAGAAGCGAGCCGGCCCACCGAATGCGCGTTAGCGTGACCGGATCGCCCGGTGTGACCGCGACGCAGTTGGCCGCGAAGGGCAGGCCCATGCGCGCCGCGATGCGAGCCATGACGTCGTTGCCGCGCTCGGTCCCGGGCCCGAACACCGCCGTGGGGTCCTGCTGCGCGACCGCGGCCGCAAGCGCGTCGGGAGCGAACGGTTGAAACGCATCGATGGCGAGCGACGCCACGTCACCTAACTGGCGGGCGAGGGTCAGCGCCTGACGCGAGACCTCTGTGTGGTCGTCGATCAGGATTACCGTCAGAGCACACCTGCCTGCTGGAGCACGTCGACGATCGCGGGAGCAGCCTGCGCTCCGGTTCCGAGCGACTCGGCGCGGCGGCCCTGGCCGGCCGGAACCGCGAGTTTGGTCAGCTCGAGTCGCTGCTCGGGCCGCTGCGGGTTGAGAGTGACGACCGGCTTGCTCCG
>DASSLJ010000018.1:0-6675 GCA_035689585.1 Candidatus Dormiibacterota bacterium | reverse complement strand
GAAGACGTTGATCCCGGCCGTGTCGGCCGCCTGAGGGTGCTCGCCGACCCCTCGAATGCGCAGGCCCAGCCGCGTGCGGAACAGCACGATGTGGGTCACCACCAGCAGGATCAGGGCGATGTAGACGATGACGTTCTGCTGGAAGAAGACCTGCCCGATGAACGGGATCTGCTCGAGGACCGGGACATTGATGTTGGGCAGCAGCTCGTCGGCGGGGACGTGCCCGACGTCGTTGACGCCATAGAGCCGGCCGATCAGATAAACGGTGAGCCCGGCGGCAAAGATGTTGATGGCGATGCCGCTGACGATCTGATCCGCGCGGAAGCGGATTGACACGACCCCATGAATCAGCGCCATGAGGCCGCCGGCGAGCATGGCCACCAGGGTGGCGAGCCAGGGGTTGTGCAGATGCAGGTCCGCGAAGACGGCGAAGAAGGCGCCGGTCAGCATCATCCCTTCCATCGCGATGTTGACCACGCCGCTGCGCTCCGAGATGACGCCGCCGAGGGCCGGGAGCAGGAACAGGACCGCGGCGGATAGCGCCGCCTGCCACAGGTGCGGCGTGAGCAGGAGGTGACCGATGTCGCTGAGCGCGCTCATGTGCCTTCCGGAGGGGCCACCGTGGCACCGGACATCAGCGGTGCGGCGGGCGGCAGCTCGCTGGGAAGAGTCGGCGGCGGGCCCAGGCCCGGGATCAGCCGCCGGATCTGACCGACGAAGTTTGCCGCGATGCTGAACAGGATCAGCGCCTGCAGCACCAGCACCAGGTTGGAGGACAGGCCGGCATCGCTCTGCATGACCGCGCCACCGGTGCGCAGGGTGCCGAACAGGAGCGCGGCGAGAACGATGCCGCGGGCGCTGCCGAGTCCCAGCAGCGCGACGGCGATGGCGTCAAAGCCTGTCGTGTCGTTGAAGTACTGATCGGTCATCTGGTGGTCGACTCCTGCGAGCTGAATCGCACCCGCGAGCCCGGCGAACGCGCCGGCGATGAGCATGCTCACGATGATGGTCATCGGCACGCTGACCCCCGCATAACGCGCTGCCTTGGGGCTCTGTCCCACCGTGCGGATCTCGTATCCGAGCGCGGTGCGCCACAGCAGGAAGGCGAAGACCGCCGCGGCCGCGAGGGCGATGATGAGGCCGGAATTGACCCGGTAGACGCTCGACGGTAGTCCGAAGATGACGATCGAGTTGACCGCCGGGAAGAACGTCGGCAGCTCGCCGGCGGCGGCCACGGGAGAAGACGCGGAAAACGCGTGTGGCGCCTGCATCGGGCCGCCGATGATCAGGTAGCGGATGAGCCACTGCGCGACGTAGTTGAGCATGATGGTGGTCACCACCTCGTGTGCGCCGACGGTGGCTTTGAGAACTCCGGCGATTCCGGCCCACGCTGCGCCCGCGGCCATACCGGCGATCATTTCCAGCGGCAGCAGAACGACCGCCGGCAGCGAGTTGAGCTTGATGCCGACGATCGCGCAGGCGACGGTGCCGACGAGCAGCTGACCCTCCGCCCCGATGTTGAAGAGGCCCGCGCGAAACGGCAGCGCGACCGCAACGCCCGCAGCGATCAGGGGTGTCGCGTACACGATCGTGTTCGAGAGCTGAAGCGCCGGGTTCTCACCACCGGAGCAGGCCAGTCCGACGCCGCAAAGCAGGCCCTGATACGCGTCGATGGGGTTGGCGCCGGTGACCGCGACGATCAACCCGCCGATCACGAACGCGAACAGGACCGAGCCGAGCGGAACTCCGAGGCCGCTGAACCCGCGGAGGAACCAGAGGCGGGGGCGGGCGACTCTGCCCGCCCCCATGGCGTTAGCTATTAGGAGACGGTGTCAGGTGGAGTCTCAGAACCGGACTTCATCGCGGCCGCGAGGCTGTCCACCTGGCTCTTGATGTCCGCCGGAAGGCTGAAGTTGTCCACCTGGTATCCGGTCGCGTCGTTGGCGAGGCTGAAGCGGACCGCGCCGCCCGTGAACTTGCCGTCGACCACGCTCTTGATCGCGTCGTAGACCGCGACGTCGACCTTCTTCAGGGCGCTCGCGATGACCGACGGGTCGGCGTCCTTCTGGTCCGCGTCCACGCCGAAGCTGTAGACGTGCGCCTGGCCTGCCGCCTGCAGGGCGCCGAGCCCACAACCGCCGGCGACCTGGAACACGAACTCAGACCCCTGTGCGATCTGGCTGTTGGCGACGCCCTTGCACTTGTCGGTCGCGTTGAAGTCGTTCGAGTAGCCGACCAGAACCTTCATCTGGGGGTCGTACTTCTTGGCGGCCCACTGGTAACCCGCGATGTAGTGGTCGACCGGCGGGATCTTCACTCCGCCGACGGCGCTGATCACGTGGGTGTTCTTGGGCGCTTTGCTGTCTTTCTCGAGAAGCCCGGCGATGGCGCCGACCAGCGCGCCAGACTCCTGCTCCTTGAAGAACAGGTCCATCACGTTGGCCTGCTTGAGGTCGTTGAAGTTGGCGTCGGTACCCGCGCCGTCGACGATCGCGAACTTGATGTTCGGAAACTGGGCCGCGACGGTGCCGATGGACGGCTGCATCAAGAAGCCGTTGCCGATGACCAGGTCATAGCCCTTCTGGGCGAAGTTGGTGAGGTTGGGCACGTACTCGGACTGGGCATGCGACTCGATCACGTCGCCCTTGATCCCGAGATTCTTGATGGCGTTCTGCAGGCCGACGTAGGCGAGGTGGTTGAAGGACTTGTCGTTGAGTCCGCCGGTGTCGGTCACGAGTCCGACCTTGTACTGCTTGGTCGATCCGCCGCCGGAGCTACCACCGCAGGCTACCGCCAGCACCATCGCTGCGGCCACCACACCCAGGAACCTAAGGCGCATATGACCCATCCTCGTCGCTCTCCCTTACAACTGAAACCCGAGCTTCAACTGGGCTTCGATTCGCGCGGTCGGGCGGATTGTACACCTGCAAATCTGGCCTGAAAGGGCACGAAAATTACGGCACGTGAACGCGCTGTTGATCATCGGACGTAAGCGCGACGGCCACGAGCACTCGGCGGAAGAGATCCAGTTCCTGCTGTCGGGTTACCTTTCCGGAGCCATCGCGGACTATCAGATGGCCGCCTGGCTGATGGCGATCTGCATCCGCGGGATGACACCCGCGGAGACGCTGGCGCTGACGCAGGCGATGATCGCAAGCGGCGAGGTGCTGGACCTCGGCGCGATTCCGGGCATCAAGGTCGACAAGCACTCCACCGGCGGCGTCGGCGACAAGGTGACATTGATTGCCGGCCCGTTGGCGGCGGCGTGCGGCGTCAAGGTGCCCAAGCTCAGCGGCCGGGGTCTCGCGCACAGCGGCGGCACGCTCGACAAGCTCGAGTCGGTGCCAGGCCTCACGGTCGACCTCACGCCTGAGCGGTTCATCGAGCAGGTGCGCTCGATTGGGATCGCGGTCGCCGGCCAGTCGCCGCGCATGGTCCCCGCCGACAAGATGCTTTACGCGCTGCGCGACGTCACGGCGACCGTGCCTTCGGTTCCGCTGATCGCGTCGAGCGTGATGTCGAAGAAGATCGCGGCGGGCGCCGATGCGATCGTGCTCGACGTCAAGTTCGGGCGCGGCGCATTCATGCCCGACGCCGCGTCGGCGGAGAAACTGGCGCGCGAGATGGTGACGCTCGGCGAAGGAGCCGGCCGGCGGACGGTCGCGTTGGTGACGGCGATGGACAACCCGCTCGGCCGCTCGGTCGGCAACGCGCTCGAGGTCAAGGAGGCGTTCGATGCGCTCGCCGGGCAAGGCGACGAGGAGTTGCTCGAGGTGTGCGTGAGAGTGACATCGGAGATGTGCTCGCTCGCTGGGGTCGACGCCGACGTTGACAAAGTCCTTAGGTCGGGCGCGGGACGCGAGAAGTTCGAAGAGATGCTGGCCGCGCAGGGCGGCCATCTCGAGCAAGGCCTGCCGGTCGCGCCGCTGCAGGTGCCGATCGCCGCCGATCGCGACGGCTTCGTCGAATCGATCGACGCATTGGAGATCGGCCTTGCGGCGGTCGACCTCGGTGCCGGCCGCGTCCGTAAGGAGGATCGGATCGACCACGCCGCCGGATTCGTGATCGAAGCGCCGGTTGGCGCGCGCGTGAAGAGAGGTGATGCGCTGGTGACGGTCAACGCGCGCTCGAGTGAGCTGGTCGATCGCGTTCGCGACCGCGTGCGGAGTGCGTGGCGTCTGAGCGATCGCGAAGTGAGACGCCCGCCACACGTCCTCGCCCGAATCGCGGATTAGTATTCGGCCGTGGCCGTAACGGACAAGAAGTACCACGTCGGTCTCGGCCGCGACGATGTGGGCGACTACGTCCTGGTCCCCGGCGACCCGTTTCGTACGCCGCTGATCGCGAAACACCTCGACGATGCGAAAGAGGTCGCGTTCAGCAGGGAGTACCGGACGTTCACCGGCACAGTCGAAGGCGTTCGGGTTTCGGCGATGTCCACCGGCATGGGCGGCCCATCGGTCGCGATCGGCGTCGAAGAGCTGCACGAGCTCGGTGTGCACACGCTGGTGCGAGTGGGCACGTGCGGTGCACTCCAACCGCATGTGAAGATGGGCGACCTCGTGATCGCCAGCGGAGCGGTGCGAAGCGAGGGGACGCCCGACGGCTACGTGCCGAAGGAGTATCCGGCGGTCGCATCTCTTCATGTGGTCAACGCGTTGACCGAGGCCGCCGAGGCATCAGGCGTTCCGTATCACGTCGGCATCATGCGGTCGGTGGACGCGCTCTACTCCGACCTGGTGCCGGACCAGATGCCGCGCCCCGAGCTGCGCGCCGAGCTCGAGATGTGGACTCGCGCCGGAGTTCTTGGCAACGACATGGAGACGTCGACGCTGCTCGTCGTAGCGCGACTGCGCAACATGCGCGCAGGCACGATATGCCTCTGCGTCGACGAGGTCGGCGCCGGCGAGATCCATCACCTCGATCCTTCTTATATGGACCGCATGCTCGCGGTCGCGGTTGACGCGATCCGCATCTTGATCAAGCACGACAGCGCCAGTGCCCCTTCACGTAAGTAACCACCCGCTCGTCGCGGACAGCCTGCGCGGCCTGCGCGATGCCACGACCGAGCCCGAAGAGTTCCGCACGCTCGCACGCAACGTGATCACGATGCTGCTGTACGAGGCGACGGCCGATCTGCCGGTTCGCCGCGGCAAGGTCCGAACGCCTCTGGCCGATGCGGACGCGGTCGAGCTCGAGGCGGAGGTGGTTGCGATCCCGGTCCTCCGCGCGGGCCTCGGTTTGCTGGCGCCGGTGCTGGAGCTGCTGCCTCGAGTTTCGGTCGGGTATTTGGGGCTCGAACGCGACGAGAACACCGCGGTCGCGCGGATCTACTACAACAAGCTGCCGCGCCTGCAGGGCAAGGTGCCGCTGCTGCTGGATCCGATGCTTGCGACCGGCGGTTCGGCCGCGCAGGCGCTGGACCTGATCAAAGAGGCCGGCGGGCGCGGGGCGCGGATGGTGTGCGTCGTGGCCGCGCCTGAGGGCGTGAAAGTGCTCGCCGACAGACATCCGGAGGTGGACGTCTACACCGCTGCCCTGGATTCACACCTGAACGATCGGGCGTACATCGTTCCCGGGCTGGGCGACTTCGGGGATCGGCTGTTCGGGACCGGCTGACCTTGCGCCTTGCGCGGATAGTCCGGACTAACCGTGCAATTGGTCGCGCAAACCCCCGGATAGTCCGGACTATCCGGTGGTTAGAGTGGCGAAACATGCTCGAAGGATCGACGCTGGGGACGCTTGTCGAGCTGATGGTCGAGGCCGAGGTCCTTGCAGGCTCGGACGGCCGGCTGATCCCGTCGCGGATGGAACCGGACGTCGATCACCGTGACCTCGTGGTTGCTGACGTCGGGGGTTTCGGAGCGTTGTGGCTGCAGGTGAAGGGCACTTCACATCCGGACGGCGAAGGCCGGATCGTTGCATTCGCGAACTATCCGGCTGACGCGATTCCTGAGAGCCCTCGGCTGCTGTACCTCGTGTGTCTCGTCGATCTGGAGCAACACATGCTCGAGCGGTTGTGGCTGGTTCCTTCCGGGGACTTCAACCGCCTGGCGTATCGCGAGAGAGATGCTGATCCTGACCGCGTGACTCTTCAGTTCTCATGCCGCGCAGCCGGCGACGAGCGCTGGCGCTCGTTCGAGGTGTCGAGGCTCGAGTTGGCCGGCCGGCTAGAACCCCTGGTAAGGGCTCTCGGCCGAGCGCCCATGCAAGAGCTCGTGTCCATGCGCGAAG
Source organism: Candidatus Dormiibacterota bacterium (assembly GCA_035689585.1). Taxonomy (GTDB): domain Bacteria; phylum Chloroflexota; class Dormibacteria; order Dormibacterales; family Dormibacteraceae; genus 40CM-4-65-16. The sequence continues at coordinate 441 of DASSLJ010000018.1, read as the reverse complement.
AGATCAGATAGGCAGCAGGCAGTCGATCTCGTCGCGCTGCCGGTAGAACTCAATGCTCGGACGTGATCGATCTGGCGTGTGAGCGCTGGACATCGCATCGAATGTCGTCGGGATCAGACGGTAGACCGCGGGTGGTAAAACCGCCGTCCCCGCAACGCGACCGACGATTCGAGGAGGGCCCATCCACGCTCGATTGAGGTCTGCGTGTCTTCGGTTCTCAAGAAGATCACGTCGACGTCGTTGCGCTCGACGACGCTAGTCGAACTTTGACTCATAGGCGAGATTGTTGCAGTCACGGAGTTCGTCGTCGGTCATTCCGACTTGCGACATGAGCTCGAACTCGTGGCTTAGCGTCGTATCGGCGACGGTGCGTGAGTCGGTGCTGATCGTGCAGCGCACTCCCTCTCGCACAAGGCGCGGGAGCGGATGCTCGGCCATTGA
>DASSLJ010000017.1:0-3205 GCA_035689585.1 Candidatus Dormiibacterota bacterium | reverse complement strand
CTGGAGCAGTCCATCAGCCGGCGTGCGGCGCGCGGGGGTCAGCGCATTCGGATTCGGCGGGACGAACTTCCACGCGGTGCTCGAGGAGTTCATCCCTGGACGGCTCGACGGAAAGCGCGTGGTCGCGCTCGGCGCGACCTCCGAGCCGAAAGCGCCGGTACGAGGCGCGGCGGTGATCGGAGCCGCGACTCACGCGGAGCTCAAGGCACGGCTCGAGCGGCTCGCGGCGGACGCGCAGGCTGGTCGCGAACCCGCGCGTCAGGCCCCGGCCGCGGCCGACCTGCGGGCCAACGAGCGCATCGCCATCGACTTCGGGACCGCAAAGGAGCTGGCCGAGAAGTGCGCGCTGGCGCTGCGAGCCGACAGCGCGGCGGCGTGGAAAGCGCTGCGACCGCGCGGCATCTTCCGCGGATCCGGTCCGCCGGCGAAGGTGGCGTTCCTGTTCACGGGCCAGGGATCGCAGTACGCGAACATGCTGGCCGGGCTGCGCCACAGCGAACCCGTCGTCACGGCCGTGTTCGACGAGGCCGACAGGATCATGTCGCCGCTGCTCGGACGGAAGCTCAGCGACGTCATCTTCGTCGACCCCGCCGCCCCCGCGGCCGTCGCACGCGCGGAGGCCGCGCTGCGCGAAACCGAGATCACGCAGCCCGCGGTCATGACAGTCGACCTGGCGCTGGCGAGGCTGCTCGACGCGTACCGCATCCGGCCCGACATGGTCATGGGGCACAGCCTCGGCGAGTACGGGGCGCTGATGGCAGCGCAGAGCCTGACCTTCGAGCACACGCTCGAAGCGGTGAGCGCCCGCGGGCGGGAGATGAGTCACCTGACCGTCCCGGACCGCGGCGTGATGGCCGCCGTCATCGCGCCCATCGCGGAGATCGAGAAGGCGGTCGCAGCGGTGGGCTCGGGTGTCGTGATCGCCAACGTCAACAGCACGACGCAGGGCGTGATCGGCGGCCCGAGCGTGCCGGTGCGCAAGGCGATGGAGTTGCTCGCGGCGGCTGGATTCCAGGTCGTCGAGCTTCCGGTGAGTCACGCGTTCCACACGTCGATCGTCGCCCCGGCCAGTGGTCCACTCAAGGAAGCACTCGTCCGTTTGGGGCTGCGGTCTCCCGATCTGCCTGTAGTTGCCAACGTCACCGGCAAGTTCTATCCGATGGGCTCTGACGCGCTGCCTTCGGTGCTCGAGCTGCTCGGCCGTCAGGTCGCGGAGCCGGTCCAGTTTGTCACCGGTCTGCGCACGCTTTACGACGCGGGGGCGCGGGTGTTCGTCGAGGTCGGGCCGAAACGCGCGCTGCAGACCTTCGCCGAAGACGTGCTTGGTGGTCACGAGAACGTGCTGACGCTGTTTACGAACCATCCAAAGACCGGCGAGCTCGAGTCTTTCAACCAGGCGCTGTGTGGGTTCTACGCCGCGGGTCTCGGTGCGGCGCGCGAAGAGTCAGAAGTCGCGACGGTCGTGGCGACGCATGAGGTGCATGCGCTCGGGCCGGTCGTGATCACGGGCGCGGCGCTGGGACTGCCGGGCACTCAGCGCGTCTTCGACGAAGGCAACCTCGCGCGAATCCTCGCGGGCGAGGTTTTCATCGACGTTCTGCCCACGCGGTTCCGGCGCGCGATGCTGAGCAAGCACGTCACACGCCTGGTCAAGCGCGAGGGGATGGACCCGACCTTCGAGACCATCGACGACCCGGAAGACGTGATCAGGCTCGCGGCTCGCGCGGGCGCATTCGACCTCGCCTCCGAGTTCGGCGTGTCGCACGAGCTCGTCGATGCTCTGGATCGGACGACGCAGCTTGCGATCGGCGCCGGGATTGACGCGATGCGCGACGCCGGCATTCCGCTCGTCATGCACTACCGCAAGACGAAGACCGGCACGCAGCTGCCCGAACACTGGGCTCTCTCCGACGGCATGCGCGACGACACCGGCGTGATCTTCGCCTCGGCCATGCCAGGGCTCGACCGGATGACAGAAACGGTGGCCGACTTCGAACGGGCTCAGGCGCGCGAGCAGCGACTGGCCGAGCTCGAGACGCTTCGTTCTCGTTTTCCGGAGAACGACGGACAGGGTGTGGCCGAGCTCGAGCGCATGATCTCGGACCTACGGCGAGAGATTCACAAGCACCCGTACGAGTTCGATCGCCGATTCCTTTTCCGCGTCCTTTCGATGGGGCACTCACAGTTCGCGCAGTTCATCGGAGCGCGCGGCCCCAACACCCAGATCAACGCCGCGTGTGCAAGCACGACGCAGGCGGTCAGCCTCGCGCAGGACTGGATTCGCGCCGGCCGCTGCCGGCGTGTGTTGGTCATCGCGGCCGACGACGCGACGTCCGAGCGGCTGATGGAGTGGGTCGGCGCAGGCTTTCTGGCCAGCGGCGCGGCCGCCACCGACGACGTGGTGGAGAACGCCGCCATACCGTTCGACCGCAGGCGCCACGGGATGGTGATCGGTATGGGCGCCGCGGCCATGGTCGTCGAGTCCGCCGAGGCTGCGCGCGAGCGTGGCGTCGCGCCGATCTGCGAGGTGCTCGCCACTGTCACGGCCAACAGCGCGTTTCACGGCACGCGTCTCGACCCGAAGCACATCTCGCACGTGATGGAAAGGCTGGTGGGCGAGGCCGAACGCGAATGCGGTGTGCGCAGGGCAGACATTGCGCCCAGCACCGTGTTCGTCTCGCATGAGACGTACACACCCGCTCGTGGCGGTAGCGCCGCCGCAGAGGTAGACGCTTTGCGCTCGGTGTTCGGCGACGCCGTCGACAAGATCGTGGTCGCCAACACCAAGGGATTCACCGGTCATCCGATGGGAGTCGGGATCGAAGACGTCGTGGCCGTGAAGTCGCTCGAGACCGGCATCGTTCCGCCCGTCCCGAACTTCAAGGAAAGGGATCCGGACCTCGGTCCGCTGAACCTGTCGCGAGGCGGCGCCTACGAGCCCGCGTATGCGCTGCGCCTCGCGGCCGGCTTCGGCTCACAGATCAGCATGGCGCTGCTGCGGAAAGTCGAACCGCCCGACCGCAAGCGCCGAGCTCCCGACGAGCTCGGTTATGCGTACCGGATCGCGGATCGCCTGCGATGGCAGGCATGGCTGCAGCAGATCGCTGGCCGTCCTGATCCCGAGGTCGAGATCGTGAACCGCACGCTGCGGATCAAAGAGGTCATTCCTGCCACAAAACCGGTAGAGGTCGAGGCCCCCGCTCCT
>DASSLJ010000016.1:0-9491 GCA_035689585.1 Candidatus Dormiibacterota bacterium | reverse complement strand
TCGTCGCGGATCATCTCGCTGAACCCCGTGATCCCGACGAGCGCGGTGCGGAACTCATGGCTGACGAGGGAGACGAACTCGCTCTTCAGCTGATTGAGGCGCTCGAGGCCCGCGAGGTGCGCGGCCGCGGCCTCGTTGGCGGCGTGCTCGGCGTCCGTGTCCTCGTACATGACGAGGAAGTACGCGATCCGGCCGAGAGAGTTGCGCACACTCGTCGCGCTCCAGTGCAGCCAGACCTCGGTCCCATCGGCGCGGATCGCACGGCTGTCGGACTCGACCGTGTCGGTCGCGCCCTTCCACAGCGGCTGAAAGGCTTCGTAGACACGGGTGTACTCGTCGGGGTGAAGGTACTTGGCGACCGGCGTGCCGATCATCTTCTCGGGCGTCGTCCGCAGCAGTGCTGCCATGCGCGGGTTGACATCGATGATCTTCGTGTCGATGCCGGCTCGCGCGATGCCGAGCGGCGCGTGAGCCAGGATCTCGTCCAGCAATCTGCTCCGACGCTCGACCTGCGCTTCGCTCGTCCGGCTCTTGTGAAGCATGTCGATCGAGTCGCGGTGCGAGAGAACGTGACTGGCGACGAACAGCACGCCGAGGCCACCCGCGAGAACGGTTGCGAACCGGTCGAGATTCTGGTCCGTTACTGCGCGTTCGATCACGGTGATCGCGCCCGCGAGCACCGCAAGCCACGGAAGCGCCAGCTGCCACAGCTGGATCGGGCCCTCGACCGGCTCGTCGCGGCTCGCGGTGCCGGGCCACAGTGGAGCGAGCGCGATCAGCAGAAAGCCGATGACCCACCCGGAGTCCAGCACTGAACCAAGTGCGCCGTAGGTCCCGTTCGCGGTGAGATATGCGAACGAGCTGTCCGCGAGCGCGGTGAAGGCGAGGCCACCCAGCAACAGTCCCAGCCGGCCGACGTCGCTGCGCCGCGCCCGCTGCAGGGCGACGATCAGGACCGTCGCGGTGATGATGTCCCCGACGGGGTAGGCCAGGCCGATGACCTTGCCGATGACCGTCTGCGACGACGTGTCGTAGACCTTGCTGATCCCGACCTCCCACGCGATAAAAAGCAGGGAGAGTGCGACGATCGCGCCCGAAAGCACCGTCTGACCACGGGTGGCGAGCCGCTGCGGGGAGGACGTGAAGGCGAAGACCCCGAAGACCGCCAGCGGTACCGCAAGCAGGAACCCTGCGTCGGCGGCCGACGGAAACGGAACAGCGACGCCGAGCCCTATCTGGTAGACGCACCAGATCACCTCGCCGACGCCCCAGCTGAAGGTCGACAGGGCGAAAAACGTCCATGCCGCCCGCGTGCGGCCTGTGTTGCGCGACGCGGCGAGCCCGCAGCTCAGGGCGGCGGCGAAAGCCGCGACCGCTTCGCCGACGTCCTCGACGTCGATCGTGGCCTGGTCGCCCGCCCAGTGGAACGCCGTCCAGCCACTAAACACGAGCGAGGCGACCGTGGCCGCAGCCGCCGCGAGCGCGAACGGCCGCCACCCGTGAATGCCCAGGCCGGTCACCGCGATCGGTCTCCGTAGAGGGATTGCGGCCGCCGGATTCTGCACGAATCGAGCGTATGCGGGCGTGCTCAATTCAGAACCGGGATAGGTGAAAGTCGTCGGCGCTTGTTAAGTTGCGCCAATTCTGATTTAACATTGCGCGGCAGTTACTTGTAGCACAGCCGAGAGGCACTCGAGCACGACTAAGGGAGGAGTCGCGCCGTGCAGCGAGAGGGCTTGGCTGCGGACGGGTGGGTGAGAGGCGTCGATCCGAATCGGTGCAAGCCTTGGCATCGCCCGGGGTCTCGGACTTCGCCTCCGTCGATCGATCGACGACCAGAGCGCCGGCATGCGGCAAAGGAGGTGAATCGTTGATGCGCAAGCTGCTCCTGGCCGCCATCCTGGCGACCTCGGCGCTGCTCAGCCTGGCCGTGACGACGTCGGCCGGCGGAATTCCGCCCTGCTGCTGACACCGAGTTTGTAAGAAATCCGTCAAGTCAATGGCGCGCGCGTTAAGCTGGCGCCAAATGACACATGCCTCGGACGGGGCCGAACCGGTCACGCGCCGGCGCGGACGCCGGCACGGAGTCGAGATCCGGCCCGGGTCGGTCAAGGAGGCGCGGACGAAGGCCGGGCTGAGCCTCGGCCAGGTCGCGCGCGGCGACATCAGCCGGACCGCGATCTACTTCGTCGAGACCGGGAAGGCGAAGCCTTCCAAGGAGACCCTCGAGCTCATCGCGTCGAGAACGGGGCAGCCGATCGACTTCTTCCTCACCGGTGCCGACAGCACCGCTCGGCACCCCGAGATCCGAATCGCCGAGCTCGAGCGGCTGCTCGCGACCGGCGACAACGCCGCCGTGGCGAGCGCGGCCGAGGCCGCCCTGGCGCAGGGCTACGACCCTGAAAGCGAGGCGAGGATCAAGCTGCTCGCCTCGATGGCATGGTTGCGCCTGGCCAAGCCGGTGCTCGGACGCCGGCTGGCGGTCCAGGCGCGGACGTACTTCGAGAAGGCCGGCGATCTCGAACGCGTCGCCGAAGCGCTCGGGCACGAGGCGCAGGCAGCGGGCCTGATGCAGGACTCGACGGCGGTGCAGATCGCCGAAGGCGCGCTTGCGACGTGCCGCTCGCTCAAACCCATCCCGAAGCTGCTCGAGGCCCGCCTTCTCAGGGTCCTCGGACATCAGCTGCTCAACAGCGAACGCTGGACCGAAGCGATCACGTGCTACGACGAAGCGATCGCAACCGGGGAGATCGTCCAGGACCTGCAGCAGCTGTCGCTTCTGTACAGCGGCATGAGCCTGGCGCACCAGGAACTCGGCGAGATCAACCAGGCAACGAGGTACGCGCAGAAGGCGCTGACGATTCACGAGACGCTGCACGATCGCCTCTCGCAGGCTCGTTCGCTGAACAACCTCGGGTGGATGCTCGTGAAGCTTCGTGATTTCGCCGCCGCGCGCACCCACCTGGACCGCGCGCTGCGGATGTTCGAAGAGCAGCACGTAGAGGTCGGCAAGTCCGAGGTTCTGATGAGCCTGGCGGTGCTCGAGGTGGAGGAAGGACGGCTGGAGACGGCGGCTGCCACCGCACGGCGGTCGCTCGAGCTTGCGACTCGTCTGGGCGAAGTCTCGACCGCCGCCGACGGTTACGTCCTGATCGGCCAGATCGCCGCCCGACGCGGTCGGAACTCGGACGCCGATGAGGCCTTCGCTCAGGCGCTCTTCTACGGAGAACGAGCGGCAGCCGGGAAGCTGTCGGAGGTCCACGAGGCATACGCAGAGGTCCTCGAGGCGCGGTCCGATCTGCCGGGCGCCAACCGCCACCTCAAGCTGGCCCTGACTGCCCGCCGCCCCGTGTCCCCAGCCCAGGAGATCCGAACCGCGACCGCCTGACAGGATCGGTTGGCCGCAGGTGGCCAGGCGTTTCCTGTTAACAATTAGGCGGGGGGTTGATACACCAGGTGCCCGTGGTCCTCGTCGTCGACGATGGCGCAGCCAACCGTGAGCTGATCCGAATCTACCTGTCCACCATCGACTGTGAGGTGAGACTCGCGGCCGACGGTGCGACGGCGCTCGCGATGATCGAAACCGACCCTCCCGATCTCGTCCTCCTCGACGTGCGGATGCCGCGGATGGATGGTTACGAGGTCTGCCGTCGGATCAAGGCCATGCCGCGGGGCCGCCTGCTGCCGGTCGTGATGATCACGGGGCTGAGCCAGACGGCGCATCGCGTCGCCGCGCTCGAGGCCGGCGCCGACGACTTCATGTCCAAGCCTGTCGACGGCGCGGAGCTGATCGCGCGAGTGCGCTCGGCGCTGCGGCTGAAGGAGCTTTACAACACGCTCGACAGCGCCGAGCACGTGATCTTCTCGCTCGCCACCGCGGTCGAGGCCAAAGACTCGTTCACCGAGCGTCACACGCAGCGCGTCGGCGAATCGGCGCGGCTTCTGGGGCAGAAGCTTGGGCTGCCCGCTTCGACCCTGGACGTCCTCTACCGCGGCGGCGTCATCCACGACATCGGGAAGATCGGCGTCTCCGATTCGATCCTGCTCAAGCCCGGGCCGCTCGATCCGGTCGAGGTGCCTCAGATGCAGGCGCACGTCGAGATCGGCGAGAGCATCGTGCGGCCTCTGCGGTCGACCTCGGGGTTGCTGCCGATCATCCGTCACCACCATGAGCGCTTCGATGGCCACGGCTATCCAGACGGCCTTCGCGCACGCGAGATCCCCCGCGCAGCGCGCATCGTTTCGGTGTGCGACGCATTCGACGCCCTTGTCAACGACCGGCCGTACCGGACGCGGCGGTCGGCCGAAGAGGCGCTGGCGGTGCTGCGTGCCGGCGCCGGAACTCAGTGGGATCCGGAGACGGTCGACCTGCTGGCGAGCGAGCTGCCGGCGATCCAGCACTTCGGCGCCGCCTGAAGGTCCAGGATAGTCCGGACTAACCGGGTTCTTGCTGCGCGAAATGCACGGATAGTCCGGACTATCCGGTGTTCTGAAGTCCGGCCGCGACGCCGTTGACCGTGAGCTGAAACACCTTCTCGGCGCGCGCCCGATCTGAGCGCGAAAGCTTGTCATCCCGCATGGCCCGCAATGCGCGCAGCTGCAGATGCGAAAGCGCGTCGACGTATGGGTTGCGCAGCTCGATCGCCCAAGACAGCACGCGCCGGTCTTCCAACAACCGCCGGTGGCCCGTGACCGCAAGCACCTGCGCCATCGTGAGGTCGTACTCCTCGAGCACCATCGCAGCGAGGTCGTCGCGATGACCCAGCGTAAGGTAGCGCTGCGCGATCCGCCGGTCCGTCTTGGCGAGGCTCATCTCCGCGTTGTCGAGCATCGCGTTGAACAACGGCCATTCGGCATAAGCCCGTTGAAGGTCGTGCAGCGGTGCGGCCGCAAGCCCGCTGCCCATGCCGTACCAGCCGGCAAGGTTGAGCCTCATCTGCGACCACGCGAAGACCCAGGGAATTGCGCGCAGGTCCTCGAGCCGGCGACCCGCTGAGCGCCGTGCCGGCCGCGACGCGATGCGCAGCCGGCCGAGCTCCTCGATGGGACTGACATCGAGGAACCATTGCTCGAACCCGGGGGATTCGACGAGCCGGCGATAGGCCGCGCGCGCCGGTGCGTCGATCGTCCTGGCGAGGTCGCGAAAGCCACGCGCAGGATCACTCTTCGCCGGCCGGGGCACTGACGCCTCCATCACGGCCGACGTCACCTGCTCGAGGTGCCGCCTGGCGATCGCGCCGTTGCCGTAACGCGCAAAGATCACCTCTCCCTGTTCCGTCACTTTGAAGTGGCCGTTGACCGATCCGGGCGCTTGCGCGCGGACGGCGCGGTTCGCCGGCCCGCCGCCGCGACCGAGCGCTCCTCCACGGCCGTGGAAGATCGTGAGGTCGATGCGGTTGTTCTTCGCCCACTGGGTCAGCGCCGCCTGAGCATCGTGCAGGGCGAATGTGGCGGACAGCGGACCGGCCTCCTTGGCCGAGTCGGAATAGCCGAGCATCACCTCCAGGCGCCGGCCGTTCACCCGAATGCGCTCGCGCACTGCTCCGAGCTCGAGCATCTCGTCGAGCACGCGGGTCGCATTCGCCAGGTCGTCGAGCGTCTCGAACAGCGGGATCACGTCCAGCACGGGCGGATCCGAAGGCGATCCTCGCCTCGCCAGCTCGTAAACCCTCGCGATGTCGCCCGCGCTGCGTGTGAAGCTGACGACGTAGCGACTGCACGCTTCGACGCCGAAACGTTTCTGGATCGAGCGGATGGTTCGCATCGTCTCGAGCGTGTCCTCCGTGGCGTGCTCGTGTATGCGGCTGTGCTGACGCACCTCGAGCTCGGCGAAGTGAAAACCAAAAGTTTCCGTCTGCCACATGAGGTGCTGAAGCTCGCCGGCGGCCAATCGTTTCGCTCCGGCCGCGATCAGCGAGTCGCGCACGACTTGCAGGTCACGCAGGAGGTCACTCGCGCGCGGATAGGCAAGGGGTTCACGCAGTCTCGTCGCGCGAATGCGGGCGGCGATGCGAAGCAAGAACTCGCGGTGCGGTTCACGTGCCGCCGTTCGCAGCCGTCTCCGTAAGCGCACAGAGGGTGGCGTGGTGTCGATGTCGGCGGTCAGCGATCGCCCGATGCGATTGGTGACGTTTTCGAGCGCGAGAAGAGCATGCTCGGACTGGATCTCCATGGCTTCCGCAGTCACCTCGGCTGTGACCGCAGCGTTGCCGTCGCGATCGCCGCCGATCCAGCTGCCGAAACGAAGAAACGCCGGCGCGTCGTGCCCGAGCGCGGTGGCGAGCGAGCGCAAGACGTCGGGGACCATGCGAGACAGCGTCTCGTCGAAGATCGCCATGAGCGATCGGACCTCGTCGAGCGGAGTCACCTGTGCACTGCGCACCTGCGCGGTGCGCCACAGCGAATCGACCTCTTCGACCAGGCGCCGTTCGGCTTCATTTCGTTCGGGGTCGGAGATGCGCGGGTCGTCGAGCTTCTCCACCTGGTCGCCCACCCGGCGGATCGCAGTCACTACCGCCCGACGTCGTGCCTCGGTCGGATGCGCGGTGAAGACGGGGTGGATGCGCAGCCGCGAAACGAGAGCATCGAATCGCTTGCGACCAAGCTTCGGTCGGAGTTCCGCCACTGAGGCGGCCAGCGATTCCGGCATGGGTGCATCGCCGCGGTCGCGTTCACGGATGACGCGCGCCCGGTGGTGCTCCTCCGCGAGATTGGCGAGATGGAAGTAGCACGTGAATGCACGGGCGACCATCTCCGCGCGTTCGAGCGCCCACGACGCGACAAGCCTTTCGGCGTCGCGTTCGTAGCGCGCGTCGTCGCGGGCGCGGATCACAAGACCGCGCAGCTTCTCGACGTCACGCAGCAGCGACGCACCGCCGCCCTCGGAGATCACCTGACCCAGCACCGAGCCGAGCATGCGGACGTCGCGCCGCAACTGGTCTGGAATCTCTTGACGGGCTGCTTCCCTAGTCGAGGATCGCGTACTCCAATGAGTCGAGCAGGGCGAGCAGCGAGGCTTCGATGATGTTGGCCGAGCAGCCGACAGTCGTCCACCGCTTCGTGCCTCGGCCCGACTCGACGAGCACACGCGTCGTCGCCCCGGTGCCCGCGTCGCCGTTGAGGATGCGCACCTTGTAATCGTGCAGGCTCACGTCGTCGAGCGACGGAAACCTCGGGCTCAATGCTTTGCGCAGCGCCGCGTCGAGGGCGTTGACCGGGCCGTTGCCCGATGCGGCGGTGTGATAGACGGTGCCGGCGACGTCGACTTTGACGGTGGCCTCGGCGTGCACTGAGCCGCCGTTGCGGCGGACCTGCGTCGTGAAGTCGGCGACGCTCCAGGGCGCTTCGTATCCGGGCTGAAGGCGGCGCACGAGCATCTCAAACGAAGCATCCGCGGCTTCGTACGAGTAGCCCTCGTGCTCTAGCTGCTTGAGGTGGTTGACGAGCCATCGCGTCTGCGGGTCGTCGCGGTCGAGCTCGAGACCGAACTCGCGCGCTTTGGCGAGCACGTTGCCGCGACCCGACAGCTCCGAGACGAGGACGCGCGCCTCGTTGCCGACCAGCGCGGGATCGATGTGCTGATAGGCGTCCTTGTGCTTCAGCACCGCAGCTACATGCTGGCCGCCCTTGTGCGCGAACGCGCCCTGGCCGACAAAGGGCTGCTGCAGCGGCAGTGCGAGATTGGCGAGCTCGGCGACGGTGCGCGACAGCTCGCTGAACTGCTCGACCGATTCCCTCGGCAGCGCCTCAAAGCCAAGCTTGAGGACAAGGTTGGCGACGACCGAGATGAGGTTGGCGTTGCCCGTTCGCTCGCCGTAGCCGTTGATCGTCCCCTGCACCATGTCGGCGCCCGCCTCGACGGCTTCGAGCGTGTTGGCGACCGCAAGCTCGCAGTCGTTGTGCGCGTGGATGCCGACGCGCGCCGTCAGCGCGGATTTCGCGAGCGCGTCACACATCGCCTCCACGCCTGTACGGATTTCGTGCGGTTGGCTGCCGCCGTTGGTGTCGCAGAGCACGACCCAGGACGCGCCCGCTCGTGCGGCGGACAGGCACACCTCCACCGCGTACTCGGCATCGCGCGCGAATCCATCGAAGAAGTGCTCGGCGTCGAAGATGACCTCGCGCCCGTGTGCGACTCCATAGGCCACCGACTCCTCGACCATCGCGAGGTTCTCGTTGTTCGTGGTCTGCAGCACGGTCGACACCTGCCAGGTGTCGCTCTTGCCGACGAGGGTCCACACCGGAGCCTTGCTCTCGACGAGCGCCCGCACGTTGGCGTCGTCCTCGCACCGGCCGCCGGCGCGGCGGGTAGCGCCGAACGCCGCCAGGCGCGCGTGTTCGAGCGGCTCCTCGGCGAGCCGCCCGAAAAGCTCCTCGTCTTTGGGGTTGGAGCCCGGAAAGCCGCCCTCCACGTAGTCGAAATGGAGGCGGTCGAGCAAGCGGGCGATCCGCTCTTTGTCCGCGGCGGAGAACGACACGGCCGGACCCTGCGTCCCGTCACGCAGGGTGGTGTCGTAAACGACGATTTTTCTTGCGGCGGACATAAAAAAACCTCCCGACCCTTTCTGGGTGGGAGGTCCTTTTCCGACTTCAGCGGTGCGCTAAGTCGGGGGACCTCCCCGGGTAATCTCGATGGCGATCGCGCGGATGGTGCGCATGTGAGGCGCGAAGCCTACGCGATCACGCGCCGGATCGGCATGGCTTTCGCCACCAATTCCCTCCGGTCACCTTTATCGTTCTGGGCCAAATGGCTTCCGCCGCGACCGGGTTGCTCGTCGAGTGCCGCGATGAGCCTGGAGTGCTGCACCGCATCACGGAGGCGATCCTCCGGCACGACGCGAACATCAGCTACGTCGCCGGGGGCGCTCGGGGTGGCCCCACGGCGGAGATCCAGCTCGAGGTCTCGGGTGCGGTCGACGCCGAACGGTTGATGGCCGACGTCGGCGCGGTCGCCGGCGTGATGCACGTCAGCGCCGTGCCGACGTTTCAGGCCATCTACGGGAAGCGGGTGATCGTCATCGGTGGCGGGGCGCAGGTCGGGATGGTCGCGCAGGGGGCGATCTCTGAAGCCGACCGGCACAACATCCGGGGCGAGCGGATATCGGTCGACACGATCCCGCTGGTGGGCGAAGAGCAGCTGGCGGACGCGGTGCGGGCGGTCGCGCGATTGCACCGGGCGCGGGTGCTCGTGCTCGCCGGTGCGCTGATGGGCGGTGACATCAGCAACGCGGTGCGGGAGATCCGCGAGGCCGGAATCCTCGTTCTCTGCACCAACATGGCGGGCTCGGTGCCCGACGCGGCGGATGTCGTGGTCACCGATCCGGTCGAGGCGGGGGTGATGGCGGTGATGCTGATCGCCGACACCGCGAAGTTCTCGATCGAACACGTACGGGGCAAGCGCTTCTAACCGCCGGATAGGCGCGCCAATCCGGGGATCTGGGCGCGTGTGATGCCCGATATGGCGGCCGAAGCGTGAGGGTCAGCCGACGGCG
>DASSLJ010000015.1:0-2730 GCA_035689585.1 Candidatus Dormiibacterota bacterium | reverse complement strand
TCCGCTGGCGCGGCATTGAGCGGAATCACGGTGCAGTTGAGCTCGCGCAGGATCTGCGGCAGCACCATCGCGGCCGCGCCGTTGTTGTAGTCGATCACGACCTTGAACGCGGCGCCACGAACGCCCTCGACGTCGAGCTTGTGGAGCATGTCCTCGGTGTAGCGCTCGGTCTGGCTGTCGCGGCGCGTGATACGCCCCATCTCGTAGTGCGACACGCGCCGGATGTCCTCACGGAAGAAGAGACCCTCGAGCTTGCGCTCGTTGCGTTTGTCGATGTCCAGGCCGAGGTCGTCGAAGATGCGGATGTCGGCCGATCGCGGATCGACCGGCGACGTCTGCACCGCGACCGCGGAGACGTGGTTGTGGCGAGCCCAGTACCGGCACACCGGCGCCGGCAAAACGGAGAGATCGATGACGTGCGTGCCGGACGAGATCATGCCCGACATCAGCGCGCGGCCGATCATCCGCGCCGAGCGCGTGTAGTCACGTGAGAACGCGATCTCGGTTCCCTTTGGCGTCAGCGCGCCGATGGCCGCGCCCAGACGCGAGGCGAACTCGGGCGTGATCTCGATGTTGATCAGCCCGTTCAATCCGTAGGAGCTGAAAAGGCCGCGCTTCCACGAACCGGCCCAGATGATCGACTCGTGGACGACGGCGCCCGGCTCGACATCTTTGTTCGGCCAGATGCGCACATTGGCGTTGACCGTCGAGCCGGACCCGATCGTTACCTCGCTGCCGATCACGCTGCCTTCCTCGAGGAGACAGCCGTTCTTGACGGTGACGCCGCGGCAGACGACCGATCCCCGGAGCCGCGAGTTGAGCCCGACGTAGCTGTGGTCCCAGACGATCGAGTTCGAGACCTTCACGCCCGAATCGATGGTCGTGTAGGCGCCGACGACCGCCGGCCCGTTGATCCACGCGCCGGCGCGAACTTTGGCGCCCGCCCCGATGAAAGCGGGACCATCGACGCGCGCGCCGGGGTCGATCTCGGCGTCGGGATGGATCCACAGCGCCTCGCCCACGCGCTCGGCGGGCAGCTGGACCTTGACCCTGCCTTCGAGGCAATCGAAATTGGCCTTCGCATAGGCGGCATGGCTGCCGACGTCCTCCCAGTAGCCGTCTGCCACCCAGCCGAAGACCTTCTCGCCTTCTTTGAGCAGCTTCGGGAACACGTCGCCCGACCAGTCGGTGACCTCACCGGGCCGGAAGAATTCGAAGACCGCCGGGTCGAGGATGTAGATGCCGGTGTTGGCGAGGTCCGAGATCACCTCGCCCCAGCTCGGCTTCTCGATGAAGCGCTGGACCGCACCGCCGTGGTCGACGACGACCACGCCGTACTCCAGCGGGTTCGGCACCGGCTTGAGGACGATCGTTGCAATCGCCTTGCGTTCACGGTGGAATCGGGCCGCAGCACCGAGATCGATGTCGGTCAGCGAGTCACCGGAGATGACGACGAAGGTTTCGTTGAGGTGCTGGCGCGCGAGCATGACCGATCCCGCGGTGCCGAGCGGTGAATCCTCGACGGAGTAGGTCAGAGCCACGCCCTGCTCCGACCCGTCGCCGAAGTAGTTCCGGATCGATGCGCCCATGTACTGCACGGTCGCCACGACGTCGCGCAGCTGATGTCGCCGAAGGTGCAGAAGGATGTGCTCCATGATCGGCCGGCCCGCCACCGGCACCAGCGGCTTCGGCATGCTGCTGGTGAGCGGGCGGAGTCGTGACCCCTCGCCCCCCGCCATCACAACTGCCTTCATCTGCCCTTCCTCACTACGATCTTATTCGCGTGCGGCAAGAACTCAATCAATTCGCCTACGACCTGCTGTGGACCTGGCAACCGCAAATCGAGGCACTTTTTCGGAAGCTCGATCCCGAGCTCTGGAAAGCGACCCGCGAGAACCCCGTCCTTCTCCTCAGCCAGCTCGGTGAAGACGGCGTCGAGCGTGCATTCGAGCGCGAGGAGGTCCGGCGCGCATTCACCGATGCGCAGGCCGCCTATCGCGCCTACTACGACCGGCATCCTCGGTTCATGGACGCGCACGCGCCCATGGCGATCGCGTACTTCTCGCTCGAGTTCGGACTGGCGGAGAGCCTTCCCATCTATTCGGGCGGGCTCGGCGTGCTCGCCGGCGATCATCTGAAGGCGACCAGCGACCTCGGACTGCCGCTGGTCGCGGTAGGGCTGCTCTACAGGCAGGGATTCGGGCGCCAGGACATCGACGCGGGCGGCCGGCAGTTCGAGGTCTACGCGGAGAACCGCGGCGCCGACCTGCCCGTCCACAAGGTGACCGGCGTCGAAGTCGAAGCGCCGATCGGAGCGCGCAACGTGAAGATCGCGGTCTGGCGGGCGCAGGTTGGCCGCGTGCCTCTGTTCCTCCTCGACACCGACCTCGAGTCCAACCCGCCCGATCTCCGCTCGATCACGGACAGGCTCTACGTCCCGGAACCTGACCGGCGGCTGCGGCAGGAGATCGTGCTTGGCATCGGCGGCGTGCGCGCATTGCGCGCCCTGGGAATCGACGCGGGTGTCTTTCATCTCAACGAAGGCCACAGCTTTCTGTGCGGTATCGAGCGCATCCGCGAGCTGCGTGCGTCGCGGCAGATGACGCTGGAAGAGGCACGGCTCGTCGCGCGGGCCGGCATCGTCTTCACCACGCACACGCCGATCGCGGCCGGCAGCGACTACTTCGATTCGGGCCTGGTCTGGGACCTGCTCGGGCCCTACCTCAGCCA
>DASSLJ010000014.1:0-9573 GCA_035689585.1 Candidatus Dormiibacterota bacterium | reverse complement strand
CCGTAGATGCCGAGGTTCGGAGCATCACCGGCGAGACGCAGCGAGCGGTAACCGATCAGGCCGGCGCAGAGCAGCGGCGCGACATGGATGTCCTCGTAGCCGTCGGGCAGGACGAGGCAGGCCCGCTCGTCGGCGACCATGTAGCGCTCGAATCCGCCGTCGAGCGTGTAGCCGGTGAACAGGGCCCGATCGCAGAGGTTCTCCCGGCCTTCGCGGCAGTACCGGCAGCTCCCATCCCACCAGCCGAGCCACGGCACGCCGATCCGCGCGCCGGTGCGAATCCGCTCGACGCTCGATCCGGCCGCGACGACGCGCCCGACCACCTGGTGACCGGGGACGAGCGGCAGCTTCGGCTCGGCCAGGTCGCCTTCGACGACGTGAAGGTCCGTGCGGCACAGGCCGCAGACGCTGACCTCGAGCAAGACCTGCGTCGGGCCCGGCTCCGGAATGGCGATGTCTTCGAGCACCAACGGAGTGCCCGCCCGGTGAAGAACCATGCCTTCCACGGCGCGTCGATCCTACGCGGCCCTTGCGGCGAAGCGCTGGAACCGCATAATCACCTCTCGTGACCGAGTTGAAACAGGCGAAGCTGCTGCAAGGGCTCCCCGAATCCGAGGTGCGATCGGTCGAGAAGCAGATGAAGACCGTCCGCCATCCGGCGGGCCACGAGATCACCGTTCGGGGCGACGGGGGCGTGGGATTCATGATCATCACGGACGGCAACGTGACGGTGCACACGGTCCAGGGAAAGTCGCGCAAGCTGGGTCCGGGTGACTCCTTCGGTGAGATGGCGTTGCTCGACATGGAAGGGCGCAGCGCGACGATCACGGCGGACACCGACGTGACGCTCGCCACCATCCCGGAGTGGAACTTCAAGCCGTTCCTGAAGGAGCACCCGGAGGTCGCGTACCGGCTGCTCCAGACGCTGAGCCGGCGCGTGCGCCAGGCGGAGGGAGACCTCTAGGCAGTAACGGTCCGGCCGGCCGTTAGTTCAACTTGCATGAACCTCCAGCGAGGCGCAGCTCTGTCGTTGTCGATCATCCTATGCGCCGCCTGCGGCTCGATTCCCAGATCGAGCGCGCCGCCTTCCACAAGCGCCTCGCCGGCGTCCACTCCAGTCGGAGTCGTCTTTCCCTTCGGGCCGAGCTTCAAACCGTCACCGTCCGCGTCGCCGAGTCCAACCGCAAGCAGCGCAGCGACCGTGCCGCCGTCAGGGGCTGGAACCGGCGTCCTCGCTCATCTTCCGGCGGGCGCCAAGCCGCCCTTCACCGATCCGCAGTTGATCAGCTGTATCTCTGATCCCGGACCGTCCGATCCGGTGGGAGTCGTCGTCATGAACGGCGGTAATGGGTACGTGCTGCGCGATTACGCCGACGAGGACCATCCCAGGAATCTCTGCACGTTCGGGACGAACGCGATACCGGACGGAATCCTCGACCCGCATCATCTCGTGATGGTCGCCGACGGCTTTGCCGCGGTCGTCGAGATCCCCTCCGGGGCAATTCACGAACTGTCGCTTCAATACGTGTCCCAGTACGCGATACCGGCCGACCTGTCCCAGGTGCTCTGGTTTCCTGTCGATGCGACAACTTTGCCCGACACGTGGGACGGCCATGACGTCACGCTGCAGCAATATCCGACCACCGCAGGAAGGTGCGGCGCGCCGGACATCGACTCGAAGTCCATCGCGTTCTCGCGAGACAGCCGCTACGGCTACGCGCTCTGGCTGCAGAACCACCCCAACACGACCTACCTCAACGTCGTCTTCGACCACCAGAACGCATTCACGCTTGCACCGCCGACGGCGGGTTGGCCAGCATCCGGTGGACCGCTGATGGCGGTCTGGTCGCCTTCGGACGTCCTCTACTTCACCCAGGCGGGTGACGTCTGGACTTGGTCGCCGAGCGCAGGCCCCAAAGTGCTCAAATCCGGTCTCCACTGGATGGATCCGTCGATCTCGCCGGACGGCACGCGGCTGGTCTACATGTCGCGCGATTCGAGCGGGGTGGCGACCGTGCACCTCATGGATCCGTCGACCGGAGTCATCGGCGCCCAGATCGGAGGCGCAGGGTTCGATTTTCCCTTCTTCCTGACCAACGATCTGATCTGGGTGCACGCCGACATCCCCGGCTGCATCGGCGGGCAGCCGGCGACTTACATCTACGACCTGCGCACGAACACGCTTTACCCGTCCGCGCTGCAGTGGGTGCTCCGGACGTGGCCGGCGACGAGCGCGCTCGGAGGCTGAACAACCGTATAGTCCCCCGGTGACCTCAGCCCGACCGCTTGGCTATGGCATCGATTTCGGGACGAGCAACAGCTCGATCTCGGTCGCGTATACCGACCGCGTCGAGGTCCTACCGCTCGGCCGATCGAGCACGCGGACCCTCCCGTCCTTCGTTTATCTGCATCGCGCCGGCCGGCGGGCGGCGGGGGACGAGGCGGTCAAAACGTTCCTTGTTTCCGGCCACGAGAAGACCGACTGCTGGAACTGCTCGCTCGCGCCGTACGGCTGGGACACCGACTGCCGGCAGTACCGCAAGGGCGGCGGCTGCAACGACGCGCGGCTTCTGTCGGGCGTCAAGCACGAGCTCGCGAAGCTCGGCTTCGCAGGCACGAACTCCTGGGCGACGGACTTCACGGTCGGGTCGCTCGTCAGCGTCGTGCTCACCCGCCTGAAGCGCGAAGCCGACGCCGCGACGGGCCACGACGTGGAGTCGGTGGTGCTCGGCCATCCTGTCGTGTTCGCCGGCATCGACCGCGAGAATCGCGCAGCGTCCGAGGCCGAGGCATTCCGGCGACTCGAAGAAGCGGCGCACGAGGCCGGGTTCAGTGAGGTGGCGTTCCTCCCCGAACCGACGGCCGCCGTGATCGAAGGCCACGCCGAGGCGGGCGTGGAGATCGCGGTCGACTTTGGCGGCGGAACGTTTGACGTCGCGGTCCTCGACTCGCGCGCAGGGAGCCCTCGAGTGGCCGGAACCGCGGGCGTCGCCATCGGTGGAGAGATCCTTGACGGCGTGCTGTTCGACACCATCGTCGGGCCCGACCTGGGTCTCGATGCGCTGCCGAGCTGGCTGTTCAACGAGCTCCGCACCGCGAGCTCGGTTCGTCTGTTGATGGCCGATCCGGGAATCCCGAACATCCTCGCCCGCATCGGCGGCACGGCTGCAGACGTGGTCGAGTCGATCCTCTATCGCGGACTGGCTTACGACTTCTACCAGGCGATCGAGGCGGCGAAGATCGCGCTGTCCACGGACGACACGACAGTCCTCGCTTTCTCACCGCTGGGGCTGGAGGTCAACATCCGGCGTTCAGCGTTCGAGTCGATGATCCGGCCGGAGCTCGAGCAAGTGGCAAAGACCATCGCGCACGCCCTGGACAACGCCGGCATCGGCGCGAAGGAAGTGGATCGCGTGCTCGTCACGGGTGGTTCGGGTTACATCCCGGCGTTTCGACGCGATCTCGCGGCGACGTTCGGTGAACAACGGTTGGAGCAGCGCGACGCGTTCACCGCGGTCGTACACGGTCTCGGCGTGCGAGCCCAGCAACTGTGGACCTCATCGCCGGTTCCTCAGCGATAGGCGGCGAGAAAGACCCGAACCGCTGAATCGGCGATCGAGTCCAGGTCATCGCCCGCCTCTGCGGACAGAAACATCCCTCGGTCGAGCGGCACCCCGAGCGCCAGCCAGACGAAGTGTTGCGCTGCGACCGTTGGCTGGGAGGCGTGAAGACGTCCCTCGGCGGTCAGCTTCTGGAACAGCGCGGCGAAGGCGGCGACGACGCGAGCGGGAACCCTTTCGTAGTAAGCCCGCGCCAGCTCTGGAAATCGTGCTGCCTCTGCGATCACCAGGCGCCGGAGACGGATCACGTCGGGGCGCGCGACGAACGTGACGTAATCACGCGCAAGCCGCGTCAGTCCGGCTTCGAGGTCATCGCCGATGTCCAGGCGGGCGATGAAGGCCTCGACGCGGTCGACGTTGCCCAGGACCAGGTCTTCGAACAGCTCCTGCTTGTTGGCGAAATGGGTGTAGATCGTCTGCTTGGACACCTGCGCCGCGGCGGCGACGTCGTCCATGCTCGTGCCCCGGTAGCCCTTCTCCAGGAAGAGCGCGGCCGCGGCCTCACGAATCGCCCCTGAGCTGGCGAGCCGGCCGGCGCGGCGGCGGCTTGCGGTGGCGTCCTCGACCATCTCTTGCCTCCACAGATTAGTTCTTGCGTACTGAACAGTCTAGTACTATGATTTCGGTACTGATCAGTCCAGTACCCAACCTAAGGAGAAGGTGGAAATGAGCACGATGGCCGTACCAGCTAAAGAGACCGATTGCAGTCGAGCCGGCCGGATCACGAGAAGCCTTCTGGGCTACGGCGTGCTCGCAGGCCCCGTTTACGTCGCGGCGGCCCTCGTGCAGGGCCTCCTGCGGCCTGGGTTTGATCTGCTGCACGACGACGTCAGCCTTCTGAGCAACGGCAGTCTTGGCTGGATCCAGATCGCCAACTTCATCGTCACCGGCGCCTTTGTGATTGCGGCGGCGATCGGCATGACGAGGGCGCTAGGCGATCGCTCGGTTTGGGCGCCTCGACTGCTCGGAATCTTCGGCGCGGGCCTGGTCGCCGCGGGCGTCTTCGTCGCGGACCCGATGAATGGCTTTCCCGCCGGCACTCCGGCTGGTCGACCGGAGACGATGACCACGCACGGCATCCTTCACATCGTCGCCGCGGCGATCGGCTTCCTGTGCCTTATCGCCTCGTGCTTTGTCAGCGCTCGCCGCTACGGCCGTGAGGCCCGCCCGGGCATGAAGTGGTTCTCGATCGTCACAGGCGTGGTGTTCCTGCTCAGCTTCGCCGGCGTTGCGTCCGGGGCGTCGAGCCCGATCGTCGTCCTCGGTTTCTGGGCGGGCGTGATCGTCGCGTTCGCATGGATCGCCGCGGTGTCGGTCGACCTCTACCGCGGAACGCTCGTCAGTCCGACAGCAGCTTGAACGCGATACGGCGGCCGCGGCTCTGGGACAGCGTGACCCAGAGCCGCAGCACCCCGTCCACCACGTCCACGGCATCCGTGCCTCCGATGCGCACCGGATTCAGACCGGCGTCCGAGATGAGTCGCTCGATCTCATCGCCCGGTCCCGCGTAAAACAGATCCGGCGTTTCATCTCCGAGCTTCGGGTTCGCGAACACATCCCATCCGTATTCGTTGAAACCGCGATAGAGCCTTGCGTTCGGCAAGACGTTGCTCAGCTCAGACCACGAGTTCATCGCAGCCGGATTGCCGAAGTTGTTGGTAGCGTCGATCACGACCTTGCCATCGAGCTCGCTCGCGTGCTCGCGCACGAAACCGACGACGGCATTGCCCGGAATCGCAAGCAGAACGATCTCGGCCGACTTCAAACACTCGCTGAAGGATTTCGCGCCCTCGCGCTTGCCGGGGTCACGAAGCCCATAGACGACCTCGTGACCGGCCGCCTCCCATCTGCCTCCGATCGTGCCGCCGATGCGTCCCGCTCCGATGACAGCGACTCTCATGTCCACCTCCACTCGAGCGCAAACAAAAAAGGCCGAGCCCGTTGCCGGGCCCGACCTCTAACTTCGTTTTGAGCCTGCCTATTCGTCCTCGATCTGGTTGTACATCAGGCTGTCCTGGATCTCGTAGAGAGCATCCATCGCCTCCATCACCGAGGCCGGCTTGGTCTGCGCGAGCACTGTGACCTCGGGCGATTCCTCGATCACCTTGTTCACCGCGACCGACAGCACCTGCGGCATCTGCCGCTGATCGGCCAGGTTCAGCATCTCCAGCTCGTTCAGGAGCTTGTCGATGTAGTGCATCTTGTTCCGGCGGGCGTACTTGGCCCGCTGGATGCGCCGCTCCCGAGCAGTCATGTGCTCGATGGCGCGGCTCGCCTGCTTGATCATGGGCATATTTCCCTCTTTCTCCTCCGCGTACCAGTTTAGGGCGGCTCCGTCTTTTGTCAAGGACCGCCTGTAATAAATCGATTTAGCTTCTCGGGCCTGTGCTAGAGTCCGAGAAAAGCGACCGGAGTGTGCCCTTCATGATCGCCGGCCGTTCAACCCGCATGGAAGTCCTCGAGCTGCTGCGGCGCAAGGGCCGATCCAGCGCGGAATCAATCGCCACCGACCTCGGCGTGACGCCCAACGCCGTGCGGCAGCACCTGACCAACCTCGAGCGCGATGGCTTCGTCGTCAGCCAGCCCGAACGCAGCGGACGCGGACGGCCGTCCCTCTTGTTCGCACTAACGGAGCGCGCCGACTCGGTGTTTCCGAAACGCTATGGCCAGCTCGCAACGATGGTCCTCCAGGAGGTCCAGGAGATGGGCGGCCCGGACGCGCTCGACGACATCTTCGCTCGCGTCGCCGCGCGTCACGCCGATGCCATCGTGCGTGACCTCGACGGACTCGATTTCGATGAGAAGCTGCGTCGCGTCGTGGCCTGGATCGGCCGCGCAGGCACGCTGGTAGAGCAGACGGAATCACCCGAGGGCGTCAAGGTCACGATCCATAATTGCCCCTTCCGCAACACGGCGTTGAAGTTTCCGCAGGTGTGCACTATCACGCCGCAGCTCATCTCGCGCCTCACCGGCGCGGCGATATCCCAGGCCGAGTCCATCCACCGGCGCGATCCGTACTGCTCCTTTGTCGTCCAACGTCCTCCCATCGCTGACTAGCGCCCAGGTCAAGCAGGTAGACGCGCTCTGCCAAGAGCGCTTCGGCATTCCGGTCGGCTGGTTGATGGAAGCAGCCGGCTGGCAGGTGGCCCGACTGGTCGACGAGCCGGCGGTCGTGGTGTGCGGCGTCGGCAACAATGCGGGCGACGGTTTCGCCGCGGCAAGACACCTGCACCGCTGGGGCCGGCTCGCGCGCGTCTGCTGCGTCGAGCCATCGCGCATGCGGGGGCCAGCAGCGCTCGAACTCGCGGCGCTTGACCGCGTCGGTGTCGAGATTGCGACCGAGCTGAGCTTCGATGGCGCGCATGTGGTGGTCGACGCCATCTTCGGTACGGGGTTGGATCGCGCGCCCGAAGGCCGGTTCGCCGAGTGGATCGATTCGATCAACGCGTCGGGCAAGCGGGTGATTGCGATCGATGTCCCGTCGGGCCTCGACTCCGACACCGGCGAGGCTTACGCTCCAAGCGTGCACGCGGACCTGACGGTGACCCTCGGCCTGCCCAAGCCGGGACTGCGCGGCGAATTCGTCGTCGTCGACATCGGCATTCCGCTCGAGGCCTACGCCGCGATCGGAATCGAGGTTCGGCCCGACCTCTATGGAGAGCGAATCCGGCTTTGAGAGGCGAGGTCGTCTGGGATCACGGCGTTTCACTGCCCGGCTTTCGGTTGTGGCTCGACCCACTTGTGGTGCGCAGCTTCGCGTTCATCTCGCACGCCCACACCGACCATGCGCGCCGACACAAAGAGGCGCTGCTCACGCCGCAGACGCTTGCGTTGATCCCCGCGGAACGCCGGCCTCGCGGCTGGAGGATGCTCGGCTTTGACGAGCCAATGCGGCGCGGAGATGCGACAGTCACTCTGCACTCCGCCGGGCACATGCTGGGATCGGCACAGCTGCACTTCGAATCCAACGGTTGGTCGGTTCTCTACACGGGCGACCTCAAGTTGCGGCAGCCGCGCCGCGTCGAGACTTTCGTTCCCAAGGCAGACGTGCTGATCATCGAGACGACGTACGGAAGGCCTCACTTCCGGTTCGGCGATCCCGACGAGACGATCGAGCTGATGGCAAGGTGGTGCCGGCTCGCGCTCGACAGCAACGTCACTCCCGTGCTCTTGTGTCACGCGCTCGGCAAGACCGAAGAGGTGATGCTTCAGCTCGCGCAGTACGGCTTCAGATTCGCGCTCGAGAAGCGCTGCGTCCCGTGCGCGCGCCAGTACGCGGTCGCGGGACGATCGCTTCCCGATTGGATCGAGCTGGACGGCAAACCCATCGCAGACCGCGTGGTCATCGCGCCACCGGCCGGCAAGGATGAGATCCGGCGATGCCTCGGCCGCTACCGGACCGCGTTGATCTCTGGGTGGGCGAAGGATCCGGAGTTTGCGCGGCTGTTCGGCGCGGATGCCGCGTTCGATCTCTCCGACCATTGCGATTTCGACGAGTTGATCGAAGTCGTCGCCCGATCAGGTGCCGACCAGGTGTACACGGTGCACGGATACACGGAGGACTTCGCGCGCTCGCTACGGCGCAAGGGCGTCAAGGCCTGGGCGCTGGAAGCGAACGAGCAGCTTGCCTTGGCGCTTTAAGGCACTTCGACGACTCTCAATTTCCACGCGCAGGTCGTCGTGATCTCCAGGTAATAGCGGGCTGGACCTGGCAGGTGGAACGTACCCGCGTCCTGATCGCCCTCTTCGTTGACGCCTGGATGCTTGAAGTCAGGCGTCTTGTCCGATTTGAAGACGTCAACGGCGAACACACCGCGGCCGCCGGTCGACGAGCAGTCGTAGCTCCACTTGACTTCCGCTCCGCTCTGAAACACCACGGCTAAGGGCACCGTCATGTTCCCAGCGCCGGTCTCGTCGATTGGCACGACAGGCTGCGGTCCTTCCTTCTGCACGCACGCGCCGAGGATGCCCACAGCAGCTGCGGCTGCGAGGATCCTTAGCGGAGCGCCCAGCCGGATCGCAACACCGCCCGCCTCACGTCTTTGTTGACCGCTGCGGCGTCGCTGAGCTTCGTCAGCAACAGGTCCACCCACGCCGCCAGCTCGACCGCCGGTCTCAGCTCGAGCGCCTCGTTCCGCACGCGTGCGACGAAGCTCCGGCCGTCGAAGTCGAAGGACACCTCGGTGATCGGTCCGCGGTTGAGGTGGCCGCGCTTGGTCTGCGCGATGGGGATCCGCTCGGCGAGATAGTCGAGCAGTTCATTCGGCTCGTCGCGTTCGACCAAAGGCGCGTGACAGAAGACGCACGCGTCGTCAATGGGCAACGCCGGGGCGGAGCAGACCGGGCAGTTCATGTTGTGTGGCGGGTTGTGGGCCGGGTTCTTTAGTCCGTGTAGCGAGTAATTGTGCGATCTTCGCGCCGTTTTTCAGCCTGGTATAACGGGCAATCTTCGAAATTCCGTACGCAGATGGGCGGGCTGTCGCTCAGCGCGTACTTCCGCTTGGAACGGTGATCGACGTGGCAGTCGTAGCGGTAGACACGCACGAACGCCTGCCGTTCCTTCACCAGCTCTTCGAGGTACGGGCACCTGCGCACGGCCACTTACGATAGGTCGTCCAGTGCTTGATTTCGCTCGAGCAGGCGCTGCGGTGGGCAGCACGCCGGCCACTCTGGAGAAGACGCGCATCCTCGGCGCATATCTCCGCACGCTCGACGACGATGACCTGCGCCGCGCAGCCGTCTACATGAGCGGCCGCGCCTTTCCACCATCGCAGCGGCGAACTCTCGGGCTGGGCTGGTCGACCGTGAGCAAGGTCATCTCGTCGCTCTCGAGACGCGACGAAGCGGAGCTCGGACTCCTGTTTCGCCAGCACTCGGACCTTGGCGACTGGGCGGGCCAGGCGCTGGATGGCAAAACCGAACCGGCTGCGGTGACTCTCGCCGACGTCGAGGC
>DASSLJ010000013.1:0-5623 GCA_035689585.1 Candidatus Dormiibacterota bacterium | reverse complement strand
AACAGCGCCGGCGGGACCTTATTACGATTCCCCAGAGCTTATCCACGGGTCATTTCGAGCTGTAAATGATCTCGACATCCACACCTTCCACAGCGCTTACTGTTATCGGTTACGGAAAGTTTCAATCAAGAGGATCACGTTTAACGGGGGACAACCTTAGTGAGTGCGAAAGTTTTGACAGCACCGATGAAAGTCACTTGTAGGCCTGCGGTCCTGGGTCAAGCGCTCCAGGTCGTGTCGCGCGCGATCTCGAGCCGCACGACCCTGCCGATCCTCAACAACATCCTCATCGAGACCACGTCCGAAGGTCTGGCGCTGACCGCGACCAACCTCGAGATCGGCATCCGCAAGGTCGTCCCCGCCGAGGTGTCGGTCGAAGGTTCAACCACGGCGCCTGCGCGATTACTTACTGACTTCGTCGGCACGCTGCCTGACGACGACCTGGAGATGACGCTGGACGCACCGACGCAGTCTTTGAATCTCCGGTGCGCGCGATTCGACACGCACATCAAATGCATCGAGGCCGAAGAATTTCCGCCGGGACCGCGGCCAGACGAAGGTGACCACCTGGAAGTCGCGCTCGACGACCTGGTCGGCGCCGTGGAGCAGACGCAGATGGCCGCGTCGACGGACGAGGCGCGACCCGTTCTGACGGGCGTTCTTGTGCAGGTCCAGGGCGGAAGCCTGACGTTGGCCGCCACCGACGGTCATCGCCTTGCGGTCCGCAAGCTGGCGGCCGCGGCGTCGAGTGACCTGGAGGCGAGTCTGATCGTGCCGGCTCGGGCCCTCGCGGAGCTGTCGCGGGTGCTCAAGGGAGAGCCGGGAAAGGTCGAGGTGATCATCTCCAAGGCGCGCAACCAGGTGTTCTTCCGCGCCGGCAGCTCGGAGCTGACCTCCAGGCTGATCGACGGAAAGTATCCAAACTACGCACAGGTTATCCCCAGCAAGAGCTCGACCCAGGTGCGGGTACCGACCAGCGAGTTCACGCAGACCGTGCGCGCGGTGTCGCTTTTCGCACGGGACAGCGCCAACGTGATCCGCGTCAAGGCCCAGTCGGGCGCGCTAACCCTTTCGGCGACGACAAACGAGGTCGGCGACAGCAAAGCCGACATCAACGCCAACGTCGACGGTTCCGACATCCAGATCGCGTTCAATGCCCGCTACGTCCTGGACGCCCTCGGTGTGATCGGAGAGGATGAGGTCGAGCTGTTGTTCGACGGTCCTCTCAGCCCGGGGCTCATTCGACCGCCGGGCAAAGACCACTATCTCTACGTGATCATGCCTGTGCGAGTCGCAATGTCCTGAGGCGCTGATTGCGCCTGCGCAGCCTACGTCTTCGCAACCACCGGAACTATTCGCAGCTGGGCCTGGCGCCAGGCGCCGGCGTCAACGTGTTCATCGGCGCCAACGGGCAGGGAAAAACGAACCTCCTCGAGGCGGTCGCGATGCTGGCGCTGTCGTCCTCGCCGCGCGCCCGGCGGGAGTCAGAGCTCGTGGGACCGGTTGCTCCGGCTTCGCGCATCGAGGGTGAGATCGAGACCGGAGCGATCAGGCGGGAGATCACGATCGAGCTCAACGTCGAGGGCGACCGGACACGGCGGGCGATCGAGGTCGACGGCGTGCGTCGCCGGGCGTTCGATCTGCCGGGCCATTTCCGGGTGACGCTGTTCTGGCCCGACGATCTCGGGCTCGTCAAGGCGGGCCCCGAGCTGCGCCGGCGATTCCTGAATCAGATGCTCGTCCAGGTCGAGCCCGGCTACGCGCGCGCGC
The DNA here is from genome assembly GCA_035689585.1 of Candidatus Dormiibacterota bacterium. Classification (GTDB taxonomy): domain Bacteria; phylum Chloroflexota; class Dormibacteria; order Dormibacterales; family Dormibacteraceae; genus 40CM-4-65-16. The sequence goes on along the minus strand of DASSLJ010000013.1, from coordinate 3,853 downwards.
TGGCGGGCCTCCGGCGCGTGCTCGAGCAGCGCAACAGTCTGCTCAAGCGGATTGCGGGCGGAGAGGGCGGCGAAGACATGCTCGACGCCTGGGACACAGAGCTCGTCACCGTGAGCCAGGACATCGTTGACGCGAGGGCCAAAGCCGTGCACGATCTGGAACCCGAGGCCGCCCGGTGTCATGCCCAGATTGCAGCCGGCGAGCGCCTCGAAATCCGCTATCTGGGCCCTCCGGAAAGCTTTGCGGAAGCTGTGCATAACTCCCGAGGTGAAGATCTCCGCCGCGGGTCGACCAGCATCGGCCCGCACCGGGATGACCTTCTGGTGAAGCTCGAAGGCCATGACGCTCGCGCCTTCGCCTCGCAGGGGCAGCAGCGTACGGCCGTGGTCAGCCTCAAGCTGGCCGAGGCACGCCTGATCGAAGCGAGAACGGGCGAGCGCCCCGTGCTCCTGCTCGACGACGTCCTCTCCGAGCTCGATGGAGACCGTCGTGCAGCGCTTCTCGGCGAGGTGGCGGAAGGCGGCCAGGTGATCATCACATCGGTCGAGGCCGGCCCTTTTCCGCCCGATCTGATGGCCCGCGCCATGGTGTGGACGGTGAGCGAAGGAAGGATCGAAGCCTGTGGATAAATTGGGCAATATCCTGCCGCGAATCGTCCGCCGGCAGCCTGGCGGAACTCGACTGATGGGCATGCAGGTGGCCGTCGCTTTCCGCATGTTGCTCGGCCCCGACGTCGCACGGCTGTGCGACGAGGTCGACTTACGTGCAGGCACGCTTGTGGTCACCACATCGAGCCCCGCGCTCGCGCACCAGCTGCGCCTCGACGCGGAGACGATCATTGCCCGGCTCAACCGGCCCGAGCTCGGCCGAAAGGTTCGCACGCTGCGAGTGCGCATCGGCAGGCCGACCGCTTTATGACGCTCGGACGCGAGCAGCTTGCGGCGGCGGCGCTCGCCGCCGGTCCGGTGCGTGTGGTGGCGGGCGCTGGGACCGGAAAGACCGCGGTCATTGCAGAGCGCTTCCGCCGCCTGGTCGCGTCCGGTGCGCCGCCCGACTCGATCCTCGTCATGACCTTCACCGAGCGCGCCGCCAACGAGATGCGGCAGCGGATCGAAGCCCTGATCGACGCGCCAGCCGCCGCGGTGGGCACGTTCCACTCGATCGCGCTGGGATGGTTGCGCGAAGACGGCCGGGCGGTCGGCGTGGCGCCCGGATTTCGGATTCTAACCGGCGCCGATCGGTGGATCCTCGCGCGCGAGCTGATGTGGAGTCTCGGCGACGTCGCGCTGACGGGCGACGAGCGTCCGGACGACCTCGTGTCTCCGGTGCTGCAGGTGCTCGAGCGCATGAAGCAGGAGCTCGTCCCGTTCGAGCGTCTTGCAGCCTGGACAGCTGCCAGCGACGACCCGGAGCGTGCCGAGCTCATGCGTGCCTGTCTGCGCCTCTTCCGCGCCTACGAGCGCGAGTGTCGCAAGCAGCGGATGCTCGATTTCGACGACCTGCTGCTGCTCGCGGTCAGGATGTTCGAGAAGAATCCCGCGGTTCTTCAGCGCTACAGGACGCGCTTCCCGCACGTGCTGGTCGATGAGTACCAGGACCTCAACCTCGCCCAGGAGCGGCTCGTCGAGCTGCTGGCCCAGGGCGGCGATCCCTTTGTCGTCGGCGACGACGATCAGTCGATCTATCGATTCCGCGGAGCGTCACGCGCGAGCCTGGATCGATTCGTCAACAGCTTTCCCGCCGCGCGCACCATCACGCTCGGCAAGAACCGCCGAAGCTCGCGACGCATCGTGACCGCGGCATCAACGCTGATCGCCAACAACGTCGACCGGCTGTCCAAGCATCTGCAAGCGGATGTGTCGGGACCGCGTGTAGAGATGTGGCGCTGCGATGACGGTCCAACAGAGTCGGAGGCGATCGCGCTCGAAGCCGAGCGACTGCTGACGAGTGGTGTTCCGGCTGCGTCGATCGCCGTCCTCTGTCGCACCAATGCGATCGCGCGCCCCATCGCGGCGGCTATGGCCGCGCACGGATTGCCGCACGCCGTCATCGGCGGCCGCGGATTTCACGACCGGCCGGAGATCAAGGACGTGATCGCGATGCTGCGAGTGATCCGCGACCCAGCCGACCTGGTCGCGCTGGCGCGTCCTGTGGCAGCCGCGATGCAGCCGCTGCTCGTCGGGCTCGCGCCGTTCGCCAGGCGGCTCGATGTCCGCGATCTGTTCTTCGAGCTGATGGAGCAGTCGCGTTATCCGGCGAACGCGAACGTCAGCCGTTTTGCGGAGAACATCGCCGAGTTCTGTGAGACGTCGGCGGACCACTCGCTCGATGCCTTCATGCGCCATCTCGAGCTCGTGCTTCTCTCCGGCGAAGACGAAGAACCGGCCGCCGAGGAGACAGACGAGGCGATCCACGTGATGACCATCCATCAGTCGAAAGGCCTCGAGTACGAAGCGGTGTTCGTGCCGTCGCTCGTGGAGGGCCGGCTCCCGCAGTCGAGCCGGTCGCCGCGTTTCGAGCTGCCGCCGTCGGTGCTGGAGCCGCTCGTGCGAGGACGGGAGGACGTGATCGCCGAGGAGCGGCGGCTTCTGTACGTCGCGATGACGCGCGCGCGCCGGCTGCTGTATCTCACACACGCGTCGCATTACGAGGGCGGGCGACGCTGGCGGCCGTCACGGTTCGTCGAGGAGATACGTGCGGCGAGCGCGAACGTCGTCGCCGAGCGCGAGGTCAATGCGACGCCGGTGGCGGCGTTGGAAGCGCCGGTCGTCGAAGAACACACGCCCGTGCAGCTTTCGTACACCGCGATCGCCGCGTACCAGGAGTGCCCGCGCCAGTACTGGTATCGCCATGTGCAGCATCTGCCCGTGGTCCAGAGCGCGGAGGCGGTGCACGGGGTGATCCTGCACGAGGTGCTTCGGCGCGCGGGAGAGCTGCGGCGCGCCGGAAAGCGCATCTCGGCCGCCGCGCTGCGAGCGATCCACGACGACGTCTGGCGCGTCACGCCCTTTCCCGATGAGCGGCGAGCACCGGCGTTCAAGCGCAACGGCGCGGCAACCCTCGAGGCGTATCGCGCGCGGGGTGGTTTCGCCGGCGTGCCGACGTATCTCGAGCATTCATTCGAGGTCGGCGTCGACGGATGGAAGCTGCGCGGCGTGATCGATCGCATCGACCGCGAGGCCGATGGATGGAAGATCATCGATTACAAGAGCGGAAGGCCGATCACGCGCCGGAAGCGAGACCTCCAGGTCGCGCTCTACGCGCTGGGCGCAAGCGAGGCCATGCAGCTCCAGCCGCTCGAGCTCGAGGTCGTCTACCTCGCGTCCGGGCAGTCAATCGCGGTCGAGCACGCGAGTGCGCTGGTGCGCGAGGCCGAGGAACGGGGGACCGAGGTCGCCGAGGGCATACGGTCCGGTCGATTTCCGTCTCGCCCGGAGCGGCGCCGGTGCCGGCTTTGTGCCTACCGGCTCGCCTGTGTCGACGCTCTGTAGCGAACCGCGAGCAGAAGACACTCGCGCGCGATGTCCGAGGATGCGTAAGGGTGCGCGAGCTCCTCTGCATTCGCGGACATCTCGCGCCAGGTGGGACCTCCTTCGGCCATGACGCGGACCTCGTCGAGCAGGTCTGATTCCTTCGGTGCGAAAAAGCCGATGCGCGATTCGACGACGAAATCGACGTTGGGCGACTCCTGTCCGGGGAGAAAACCGGTGATCACCAGCGGCAGCCCGGTCGCCAACGCCTCGGCGATTGCGCCAGGTCCTGCTTTGGTCACGACCAGGTCGCACGCTCGCATCAGTTCTGGCATGTAGTCGACGAAGCCGAGCACGAGCATGGGTGTCGCGGCGGGAAGCTC
>DASSLJ010000012.1:0-7777 GCA_035689585.1 Candidatus Dormiibacterota bacterium | reverse complement strand
CCCGTGTTCTGGCCTCGTCCAGCGCTCGGGCCGGCCGGCTCGACCTTGCCGGCGCGTTCACGGCCACAGCTGGCATGACCCTCATCGTCTACGGCCTCTCCCGCGTCGCGACCCACAGCTGGACCGAGAGCCTCACCGTCGCGACTCTTGGTTTGGGCTCCGCCCTGCTCGTGCTCTTCTTGCTGATCGAGCTTCGAGCCAGCGAGCCGCTGATGCCACTGAGCTTGTTCGCCAACCGCAACCGTTCGGGCGCGTACGCGCTGCGCATGCTGGCAGGCGCCACCACGCTCACGGTCCTGTTCTTCCTCACCCAGATCGTGCAGAACGTCCTCGGCTACTCGCCCCTGAAGGCCGGATTCGCATTCCTGCCTCTGGGTGCGGGCGTCGTCGTCACGGCCCAGATCACGTCTCGCGTGGTGGGACGGATCGGACCTCGTCTGCCGATCACCGCAGGCGCGCTCATAGTCGCGGGTGGCCTGGCCTGGCTGTCACGCATCGGCGTGGACGCCGGCTACGCGCGCGACATCCTCCCCGCCCTCATCGCGCTGTCAGTGGGACTGGGGCTGATCTTCTTCCCCACCACCGTGGTCGCCATCGCCGGAGCCAACCGCCGCGAGTCCGGGCTCGCGTCGGCGGTGTTGAACGTGAGCCAGCAGCTCGGCGGGTCGATCGGGCTGGCGGTTTTCGGGACGATCGCCGCCAATGTGACCAGGGGCGATCTGGTGGGCATCCGCCCCACCCGAACCGCGCTGGCGCAGGCCATGACTTCAGGTTTCACGACCTCGTTCGAAGCCGGCGTCGCTGTGTCGCTGGCGGGTTTCGTCCTTGCCTTTCTTGTCCTGCGCCGGCGAGCGCCGAGGCAAACCGCGGTGACGTTGCCCGAGGCGGCCTAGACGCCGGCGAAGACAGCCACTCCGATCACGATCAACACGGTCGCCGTGACCGTGTTGGCATGCTTCTCCAACCACTCCCCCTGCATCTGGTAACCGGCGGCGGTCGCGATGACGGTGAGGCCGACGAAGGTCAGCATCGTGACCGCCGCAAACACACCCAGCACCGCCGCCACCGCTCCACCGCCATGCGTGCCCGCGGCAAACGCAAACGGCAGGAACGTGAGGTCGGGCGAAGCGGCCGCGCCGAAAGGAACGGCCACCGCGCCCAGTCGCGCGATCCAGCTCGACTCGCTCGAATGCGATGCGATGCGCGAAGCCTGCGACTGGACAAACGCCTCGTGATGGTGGCGATGCGAATGCATGACTCCTTGATGTGCGTGCTCGTGGGCGTGTTCGCCGCCGCCCGCCATCTCCTGAGACGGCGAGTGTTCGTGCCCGTGATCGTGATCGTGGCCGTTCGAGTCGCCGTGCTCGTGCATGTGACCGTGCCCGGTCAAGCCCCACAGCAGCAACCCGACACCGGTCAGGACGAGCACCGCGCCGACGATGTGCCCCTGCTGCGTCTCGATCGTGCTCTGAAACCGAAGCCCGACGATCGCGACCAAACCGCCCAGCACGATCGACGCGAGCACGTGTCCGCCGGCGGCGAGAGCGCTGACCCGGCCGAGACGGAACAGGCTCCAGCGCTGCGTTCGGGCCACGACCGCGAGCGGCACCCAGTGATCCGGAAGCAGCGAGTGAAGGATGCCGACGGTTGCCGCTCCGAGGAGCAGCAGCGTCATTGAGTTGGAAACGGTGACTGCCACCAATAGGGAACGTCATCGACCTCGATGCCGACCACCCACTTCACCCACCAGAACCCCCGCCGGTCGGGCGCGACGATGCGCGCTGGAAATCCATGGCCGTAGTCGAGTGCCTGACCGCCCACTCGCATCGCCAGCAGCATCCGCGATGCGTCCTCCACCGGAAAGCGCCGGTCGTATCCAGTGTGCGCGATGACGCGGATGCTCGTGCCGGCCGTCGCGTCGACAAGGCGGTCGAGTCGCGCGCCGGCCCATTCCTGCGTCGAGTAGAACCCGCCGGTGCAGTCGAGCGTCGCGACCATCCGGTCGTCAACGCGCGACAGCTCGTCGTAGCTCCACGTCCGACCGCCCGCCCGCAGCGCCCATGAGGATGCATCGATTGCCGGTATCGCGTCGAACATCCACGAGCTGACGGGCATGAGGGCGGGCTCGAAGGACCCGGCCTCATACGATCCGGTGAAGCGACGGCCGCTTCCGGGCAGACCGGCGGCGTGCACGATCAGCTCGCTTGTGCTGTAGCCCGCCGCCGCGGCGCCGAGCAGAACTGCGCCACGGAGGAACTGGCGGCGCGACACGTCGGCCGGCCGGAGACGGATGCGCCGGGCCGCGAGGTGCCAGATCGCGAAAGGGACTGCAACGAGCGCGGCACCGACGTGGAACTCCATCGCCGTGAATGGCCCGATGAGCTGCAGGCCGGCGGAGTGTGCGAGTCCGGCCCCGAGCGACACCAGCACCAGCACCGCGAGCGCGATCGACGCCCACCGGCCGGGAAGCCTGCGGTGGATGCCTCGGCGCGCGACCATCGACTTCCACGGGAGAAGCAGCAGGATCGCAACGCCGCTCGTTGCGTGGACGATGAGCGACCATCGCGCGGGCACGGTGGCGAAAGAGAACGCGAGCCAGCCGGTCGCGAACGCGGCCGCGAGCAATAAGAGCAGCGCTAGGTTGGTGCGCGCGCCGAGCCTCGTCGGCACGACGCTCAGGTTACGTGCCGGGTGGTGTCGGCTGAAGCGGTTGCGGAGCCGGAGGCTGCGACTGCTGCCGCTCGAACCAAGCGACAGCCGCCGCATTGATCGTGTTCTGGTACGGCACGGTGAAGATGAGGCCGATGCAGCACACGATGACTCCCAGGCCGCCGATGATGCTCGCCACGAAAACGATCAAAGCGGTGAGCACGCTGTTGGTGACGTTGACAGTCGCGTACTTCCAGACGTTTTCGACCCCGAAACCGCCCGCAAACCCGCGGTGGTACGTATGCACGATCAGAGACGGGACCAGGAAGCTGAAGAAGAGACTGCCGGCAAAGCTCAGCAGGCTTCCGAGCAACGCCAGGCTGACCCCGGCCGCATTCGCCGCATTGCTGCCGTTGTTCGCAGCTTCGGTGATGCCGCCGATTCCGCGGACGACCAACGCCGGGAGGTTCAGGACGATGCCGTAGACGAGGAACACGACGAAGATCGCGATGCCGCGCTCGAGATGGAAGCCGGCGGGCGGGAGCTCGTCTTTCCCGTTGCGCGCGTTCTCGAACGCAAGCATCAGCCAGCCGGTCATGGCGATCCATCCGACGATCGGGATGATCGCGATCAATCCCTGGACCAGCATCTTGCTGGCCCATTGGGGATCGCGAAACGCCCAGCCGAAGGAGTCGCCGACGCTGTTCATCCCGCCGCGCAGTCTATCCGCGGCGGGGCAGGATGGCGAGACGAATTTTGTCCGAGGTCAGGAGCACACTAACCCCCATACCGTGAGCCGGGCTCAGACGCTGGCGTGGACGATCGGCGGCTTGCTGGCCGCCGCGTGCGTGGTCGCGATGGTCGTTTGCCTGAATCTCTCCGCCCCTCCGAGTTTTCTGCTCGTCTACCTGATCGGCATCCTTCTGGCCGTGCTCGGCGCCCTGGTCGCGTCCAAGGAGCCCGGAAACAGCGTCGGCTGGCTGATGCTGGCGTACTCGGGGCTCGCCGGGGTCGTCCAGCTCGTCGCGGCCTATGGATACGTGGCCCTCGGCGTCCACCACGGCGCCTGGCCGCTGGGCTCGCTCGCGGCGTGGATGGGGGCCTGGATCTGGACGCCGACGCTCGGCTTTCTCGCGGTGATCGTCGTCCGTTTTCCCGACGGTCGCGCGCTCCGCTTCGGGCGGGTCGTGGACTGGGCGCTCGTCGTGGGATCGGTTCTGTTCGCCGCGCCGGTGGCGCTGTCGGCGCCGGCCACGATGCTCGGATTCACCGCGCTCCCCGCCCCCCGGCTGAACAACATGCTGCCGTATTTCCAGGACCCGGTTTCCTATCACCCGCCGGTGGAGCTTCTGAACGGTCTCCAGGCTCTCGGGATCGCGTCGATCCTCCTGTCCAACGTGATCGCCGTGGCCGCCCTCGTCTTGCGATACCGCGGCGCGCGGAGCGAGGAGCAGCTCCAGATCAAATGGTTCGCGTACGCGGTCGGATTGTGTGCGGCCGCGGTTCTCTATGGCGGCGTGGCGTGGCTCGTATTCGGGCAGCACCTGTACCTGGCGTTCACGCCGCTCGAAGTCGTCGGCCTTACCGTTCCCATCGCGATCGGTGTGGCGATCCTGCGCTACCGGCTTTACGACATCGACCTCATCATCAACCGCACACTCGTCTACGGCAGCTTGACCGCGATCCTCGGGGCGGTCTACGCCTCGGTGATCACGCTGCTGAACCGGTTGTTCATCTCGGTGTCCGGTCAGAAGTCGGACGCTGCATACGTCGTGACCGCGTTTGTGGTCGTCGCGGCGGCAAGCCCGGTCAGGGAGTGGCTGCAGCACCAGGTCGACCGCCGCGTGCCTCATGCCAGCCCGGCCTCGGTGCTCGACCAGTTTCGCTCCGACGTGGATGCGGTCGTGTCCGTCATCGACGTGAACCGGATCGCGCGACGCCTGCTGGACCAGGCCATCGAGGCGTTCGACGCTCAAGGCGCCGCTGTCTACCTCCACTCGCACGGAGAATCGGACCCGCTCTACTCGCGAGGCAGCGTCGACGGCGAGGTCGAGGTCGAAGTCGCGCTCACATACGGAGGCACCAAGTACGGCCGGCTCCTACTCGCCCGCAGACGCGGGGATGCCGGTTACACAGCCAACGACCGTGTGGCGCTGCAGAAATCGGCCGACTCGGTCGGCGAGGCGCTCGCGCTGGCTGCACTCCTTGGTTTCAAGCCGCTGTCCAGGGCTCGCTGAGTGCACAAGATAGACGCGTTCGCGCACATCCTCCCGCCTCGGTATCTGAAGCGCCTCGAGAAACACCTGGAAACCGCGCTGTCGCCCGAGCAGTTGCGCTATTACCGCGAAGGTGTCTTCCAGTTCGACTCCTCCATCCACGACCTCGATGTGCGCTGGCGGGCGATGGACCGGTTCGACGACTACACGCAGGTCCTCGTCCTGGCGGTCCCGCCGCTCGAAGAGGTTGGACCGCCCCCCGTCGCCGCGGAGTTTGCCCGCCTCGCCAACGAGGAGATGGCGGAACTGGTGGCGAAACGTCGCGACCGCTTCGCGGGTTTTGTCGCGGCGCTGCCGCTGAACGACGTCGAAGCGTCACTCGACGAGTTCGATCGCGCAGCGCGCACGCTTGGAGCTCTCGGCGCGCAGATGTTCACGAACGTGAACGGCCTGCCGCTCGATGACGCGCGGTTCGAGCCGCTCTACGCGCGCATCGAGACGAGTCGTCGCGCGATCTGGTTGCATCCCACGCGGCATTTCGACTCGGACTACGGATTGTGGTGGTCGCTCGGATGGCCATACGAGACGGCCTCTGCCCTATCCCGCTTGGTCTACTCCGGCTTGATGGAGCGTCATCCCCAGTTGAAAGTCATCGCGCACCATGGTGCCGGCATGGTGCCGCACTTCTCGGCTCGCCTCGGGATGGGGCCTGGCTACCGTCAGGTCAAGGACACGCTCCCGCGGCCGCCGCTCGAGTACTTCCACCGCTTTTACGCGGACACCGCGCTGTTCGGAGCGCCGCATGCGGTTCGGTGTGTGATCGACTTCTTCGGACCGACGCACGTGTTGTTTGGAACCGACACACCGCTCGGGCCTCCGACGGCCGTCGAGGCCACAATCGCCGACATCGAGTCGAGCGGCCGCGAAGCCGCCGAGCTCGAGGCGGTCTTCGCGACAAACGCGACCAGGCTGCTGGTGCCATAAGACCCGCCGCCGGGTGACGTTCGACCCTACCCGGGTCGCCAAGACACTCCCTACGTTCGGCTCATGAAGCCGTGGGATATCGACGACATGCTGCGACGCGAGCGCGACGCGGTTGCCCAAAGCAACGCAACAATCCGGCGTTCACGCGAAACGGTGGCGCGGTCACATGAGCTGATCGACAACAACAAGGCGCTGATCGCCCGCGCGCGGAAGCGTCCCAGCCGAGCGACCTGACGGCTACGGGCCGATCGTCTCTTTCCCAACCGTCGCGCTCCGCGCACGCTGGCCGGAGGAGGTAACCGACTATGGAGAACCAGCAGAACGTCAACCGCAACTCCGGCGCGTACGTCGGCGCGGTGCTTCTGATCGTCATCGGCCTCGCCGCTCTCGTGGCGAACCTGGGCGGCGACAAATACGTCTACCAAGCGATTCCGCTGGCGATGGGCGTCGCCTTCTTCGTCGCCTACGCCTCGACGCGCAAGTACGGGTTCCTCGTTCCCGCCGGCATTCTTTCCGGCCTCGGAGCCGGCCTGCTGGCATCGTCGATTTTCACCGCGACCGACCAACAGGTCGCGCCGTACGTCGTGGATGGCCTCGGGCTCGGGTTTCTGTCCATATTCGCGATCGATGTGCTCGTGACCAGGACGGCGGCGCGATGGTGGCCATTGATTCCGGGCGGCGTGCTGGTGGTCGTCGGCTCGAGCGCATCCCTGAGCCGGCAGCAGGTCACCGACCAGGTCGGCATCTGGGTCGCCGTGCTGTTGATCGTGCTCGGGGTCGTGATGCTGTTCACCCGGACGCGGAGGGGGACGAACTGAACCATGCGCGTGCTAGTCGTTTACGCAAGCAAGTACGGTGCGACCAAAGGAATAGCGGAGCGAATCACGGCGACCTTGAACGAATCCGGCGTGCAGGCCGCGATGGTGGCGGCGAAGAAGGCCGGCGCCCTCGACGGCTACGACGCGTACGTGATCGGCAGCGCCGCGTACATGTTCTCCTGGCTGCATGAAGCCACTGATTTCGTGCGCCGAAATGCGCCATTGCTTAAGACAAAGCCGGTCTGGCTCTTCAGCAGCGGCCCGATCGGAGCAGCGAAGGTGGATGAGCAGGGACGCGATGTGCTCGAAACCTCCGCGCCAAAGGAGTTCGCAGAGTTCGAAGAGGCGATCAAGCCGCGCGGAAAGACGGTCTTCTTCGGCGCCTTCGACCACACCAAGCTCAGCGTTGCGCACCGCGTCGTCTATGCGATGCCGGCGATGAAGAAGGTGATGGTGGACGGAGACTGGCGCGATTGGGACGCCATCGATGCGTGGGCCAGGTCGATAGCGGCCGCGCTCACCCCGGCGACGATCACGTCCTGACCGCCTCACTGACCGTCTCGTGCTCGGCAGGCCGGCTTCGATAGCCGGCAAAGAGGGCAACGTCGTATGCGATCTTGAGGACCCCGCCGGCGACGAACGGAATTCCATACGCAGCGGCCTGGATAGCGAGTCCGGACACGAGCGGTCCCGCGGCCTGTCCCGCACCGCGCACGACGCCGGTGATGGCGAGAGCGCCCGCGCGCTGCGACGGCGGCACTATCGAAGCCACATACGCCTGCCGCGCCGGCACGTCCATTTGCGAGATCGCGAAGCGTGCGAGCAGCAGCGCCACCGCCCAGCCTAGGGTCGGACTGAACGCGACAGCGATGAGGAGCACGTTGCTCGGCAGGTGTGTGAAGACCATCGTTCGGATCAACCCGATTCGGTCGGCGAGACGGCCCGCGATCTCGTAAGAGCCCGCCTGCAGCACGGACATCGCGGCGAACACGGGGCCCAGCAGGATCGTCCCGGCGCCGAATCGCACGTGGAGCCAGTAGGCGATCACCGCGTTCGCCACCAGCCCGCCGCCGAGCGCATCGACGGTGAACAGCGCGGTGAGCGGCAGCA
>DASSLJ010000011.1:0-8024 GCA_035689585.1 Candidatus Dormiibacterota bacterium | reverse complement strand
CTGTGTCGAGGCACAGTCCGATCGACGTGAGCTCGAGGACTTTTTCGATCTCCGCCGGCGTCTCGACGAACGTGCCTGTCTCGTGGTGAAAGGTCGCTTCGTAGCCGCGCTCACGACACGTGGCGGTAGCCATCTCGACGCCTTCGGCGAAACGCCGCCACCTGTCGGCGTCGAACGTGATCGATTTGTCGCGCGTGAGAGCGGCGAGCGTCGGTTTGGGTCGCAGCGCGCCGTTGTGAGACGCGGCGTCGAAAACGTCGAGCACGGCGCCCAGGTCGTTGAGCGCGCGCGGCATCTTCTCCAGCTCATGAAACGGCAGCTCGACGAATCCGCCCGACAAAGCAAGCTTGTGGCGCTGCAGATTCCGGCCGATTTCGTCGGCCGCACCGAGATACCCGATTGGGCCGAGGTCGATGCCGGCGTACCCCGCGCTCGCGACCTCGCTCAGCACTTTCTCCGCGTCAGGGACGCCCGGCATGATGCCGACGGTGAGCTCGAACGCTCCGTAGCTGACCGGTGCGTTGGCGAGAACGACGGTCATCGGGCCGCTCCGACCGCAGGCACCGACGGATGCTCGCGTGCGGTGCGGCTGCGGTGCACCGCGACGACCGATTCGCAGAGCGCGATGTCGTGCAGAGCGTCGCGTCCGGATGTGACGGGCTGAGTGCCTTTGGTCACGCAGTCGTGGAAGTGGACGAGCTCTTCCTTGAAGCTCTCGCGGTACGACGCAACCTCTTCGGTGCGTGTCGAACGTGGCGAGTCGGCGGCGCCGTCTTCGGTGATCAGCAGCGTCGGCATGCTGCGCAGGAAGGGCGAAGGGAACGAAAGCGTGAGTCGCTTCTCCGGCGAGTAGAAGGCGAACTCCATCGAGTAGCGCGCAATCGTCGGAAGGTCGACCCAGGCCAGGATCGCTTGTGCCGCGCCATAGGTGAACACGGCGGTCAGGCCCGTCTCGCGAATGTCGGCGAACTCGAGCCGGTCCGGTTCGCCCATCGCGCCGCGCATGGCATTGAGCTCGTGCACGAGGCTGTCGAGCAGCACGGCGTGGTAGGCCCATCGCGACAGCGGATCCGCATCGGGCACGGCGTGTGCAATACGAGCGGCCGTATCCGCGTTCAGCGCGTCCGCGATCTCCTTGGCCGGTGGTGCGCCGCGGTGCAGCGGGTAGTGCTGAACGTACGGCGCGATCGGTGACTCTAGCGTGGTGATGCGCAGCAATCTGAGGTCTGCGAGCTTCGGTTTCTCGTCGAGTAGCCGGCGATAAGCCGGGTCGTACCGCTTGTTGTACCCGACCATCAACGTCACGCCGGCGCGGTCGGCCGCGTCGACCATCGCCTGTCCTTCTGCGATCGACAGGCACATCGGCTTCTCCACGAACACGTGGATGCCGGCTTGCGCGGCCGCGATGGCGACCGGCGCGTGGCTCCCCGACGTCAGGACCATCACCGCGTCGAGCGGCCGGCGGACCAGCTCCTGCCAATCGGAGTACGTCTCCGTGACGCCGTACTCGCGGGCGCATGCATCACGGGTCTCTTCCGAGACGTCGCACAGCGCGGCTATCTCGAACCGGTCCGAAAGCTCGCGAAGGTAATGGAGGTGCATGACCTGCGCGATGAGGCCGCAGCCGACCACGCCCACCTTCAAGCGCCCCATGCCAATTCCCCCCTTACTGACGGCCGCAAGCGGCGTCCCCGTTTCGCTGGAACGTTCCAGCCGACGCTATACGAACGGGGCGCGCGTGTCAATCAGGCGGTGGCGAGCGCCCCTTCCAGCAGCGCCGCCGCCTCGGGGACGCCTTTGGCCGGCGGCACGAACGGGTCTTCATGCTCGATCGAGATCGTGTTGATCCGCCCGACCTCGACGAGTTTGCGCAGGAAGCGCTGCCACCAGGCGGCATCCCGTCCACGGCCGGGAACCGTGAAGTTCCAGGGCATCTGCTCGGGTGGGCGCGGCCAGCGCCGGTCGAGGAGCCCGTTCAGGGCCAGGTTGCGTTCGTCGAACGCGACGTCCTTGGCGTGGCAATGGCAGGCCCGATCGCCGACCGCCTCGACGACTGCGATCGGGTCCATGTGCATCCAGAAGAAGTGGCTGGGATCGATGTTCGCGGCGATCGAGTCGCCGAGCGCCGCAACGCGCTCGAACGTCTCCACGTTGTAGACGGCCGTGCCGGGGTGGAGCTCGAGACAGATCCGCAGCCGCGGATGCTCCGCGGCGGCGAAGTCCGCGACCGACGCCCAGTAGGGCTCGACGAATTGCGACCACTGTTCCGCATGGATTTCTTCGAGGTAGGGCAGCCAGCCGCCGCCCGCGAAATGCGGCGTGCGGTCGCCGGCGTGGCCCGGCGGACATCCCGCGAGCGCGACGACGCGATCGACGCCGAGCATCGCCGCCAGCCGAATCGTTTCCCGGAGGTCCTGATCGTGCTTGGTTGCGATCGCCGAGTCCGGATGAAGCGGATTGCCCCAGACGTTGAAGGCGCCGACGCGAAATCCTCGCGACGTTATGCCGTCGTGCCACTGCTCGCGCGCAGACGCGTCGCGCAGCAACGTTTCCAGGTCGCAGTGAGTGGTCGGCGCATATCCGCCGCTGCCGATCTCCAGGTCGGTGATCGAGGGGCTCGTGCCTTGCAGCCACTCCATCACCTCGACAAGCGATTGATGCGCGAATGCCTCTGTCACAAGTCCGAGGCTCGGCACGCGCGCCATCAGCGGCTATGGTATGACTCGAAACGAGGTGCTCGTGACAAGGTGGTAGCGCGACGCGAGATCTCCTACAAGAGCCCGCTCCACCAGATGACGGAAACCACGCCGACGCGGCTGTGGAACGACTCGGCCGACATGGGCGAGCTCGCGTATGCGATCGAACATGGTGCGGTCGGCGCGACGTGCAACCCGGTCATCGCGGTGACGGTGCTGAAGAAGCACTTCGCCTCCTGGCGCCCGCGCATCGAAGCGCTGCTCGAGGAGATGCCCGGTGCCACGGAAGATCAGATCGGATGGAAGCTTGTCGAAGAGCTATCGATCGAGGCCGCGAAGCTGCTCGAGCCCGCTTTCCGCAAGCACCGCGGCCGTGACGGACGGTTGTCGATCCAGACCGATCCGCGCTTCTACCGCGACACCGCTGCGATCCTCGAGAACGCGGAGCGCTTCAGCCGGCTCGCCCCGAACATGATCGTGAAGATCCCCGTGACCAAAGCCGGCGTCGCGGCGATCGAGGACGCGACGCATCGCGGCATAACGATCAACGCGACAGTGTGTTTCTCGATGCCTCAATGCATCGCCGTCGCCGAAGCAGTCGAGCGCGGGTTGAGGCGACGCGAGTCCGAAGGCAAGGACATCGAGTCCATGGGCCCGGTGTGCACGATCATGGTCGGCCGGCTCGACGACTGGTTGAAGGTCGTGATGGAGAAGCAGGGCATCGCGGTCGACCCCGGATATCTCGAGTGGGCGGGCGTCGCGGTGTTCAAGAAAACCTATGAGATCTTTCGCGAGCGCGGATACCGCATCCGGCTGCTCTCGGCCGCGTTCCGGAACCACATGCACTGGAGCGAGCTGATCGGCGCTGATGCGGTGATCTCGCCGCCGTCCGCCTGGCAGAAGCGCTTCAACGCCAGCGACATCGAGGTCCGCAACAGGATCGACGATCCCGTCGATCCGGCCATCGTCGAAGCCTTGCTGATGCATTTTCCCGACTTCCGCCGCGCGTACACCGAAGACGGTATGGCCGTGGACGAGTTCGACACTTTTCCGCCGACGGTGCGCACGCTGCGACAGTTCATCGGCGCGTGCGCCGACCTCGATGCGCTCGTGCGCGACGTCATGCTGCCGAACCCAGACTGACGGAGATGAAGACGGTCCGGCTGACGACGGCGCAGGCGCTGGTCCGCTTTCTCTCCGCGCAGAGGGTCGAACGCGACGGCGTCGAGCACCGCTTTTTCGCTGGCTGCTTCGGAATCTTCGGACACGGCAACCTCACGGGCATGGGGCAGGCGCTCGGGCAGTACTCCGACCTGCTCACGTACTACCAGGCGCGCAACGAGCAGGCGATGGTGCACACGGCTGCCGGGTTTGCGCGCATGCGCAACCGGCTCTCGACGCTTGCGTGCACGACGTCGATCGGGCCAGGCGCGACCAACATGGTGACGGGCGCTGCGGCCGCGACCGTCAACCGCATACCGGTGCTGCTGCTGCCGGGCGACATATTTGCGTCGCGGCGGCCGGATCCGGTGCTGCAGCAGCTGGAGGTGCCGTGGAGCGGTGACATAAGCGTCAACGACACGTTCCGGCCGGTGTCCCGCTACTGGGATCGCATCCAGCGGCCGGAACAGCTCGTGCCCGCAGCGCTGGCGGCGATGCGCGTGCTGACGGATCAGGCGGACACCGGCGCGGTCACGCTCGCCCTGCCGGAGGACGTCCAGACCGAGGCCTGCGAATTTCCGCAGAGCTTCCTCGACGCACGCGTGTGGCACATCGCAAGACCCGCGCCCGACCCCGGGGCGTTGCAGCGCGCGGTCGATGTGATCACGTCCGCGCGCCGGCCGCTCATCATCGCGGGCGGCGGCGTCATCTACTCGGAGGCGACTGACGCGCTCCGACGTCTCGTCAAGAAGACAGGCATCCCCGTCGGCGAGACGCAGGCCGGGAAGGGCTCGCTTTCGTACGACCACGAGGGCGCCCTGGGCGCGATCGGCGCGACCGGCACGCTCGCCGCGAACCGGATCGCGGCGGAAGCCGACGTCGTGATCGGCGTCGGCACTCGCTACAGCGATTTCACGACGGCGTCGAAGACCGCGTTCCAGGATGCGGACGTTCGTTTCGTCAACATCAACGTCGCGCCCATGGACAGCTGCAAGATGGGCGGCATCGCGCTCACCGCCGATGCGCGTGCGGCGCTCGAGGCGCTCGAGAAGCAGCTCGAGGGCTGGTCCGCTCCGGCGGACCATCGCGCCCACGCCGAGAAGCTGCGCGCGCAATGGGAAGCCGAGGTCACGCGCCTGTACACCCTGGCGCATGCGCCGCTGCCGGCGCAATCGGAGGTGCTCGGCGCCGTCAACGAGGTCTCGGCCGCGACCGATGTGGTCGTGTGCGCTGCCGGCTCCATGCCGGGTGACCTGCACAAGCTGTGGCGCACACGGGATGCGAAGGGCTACCACGTCGAGTACGGCTATTCGACGATGGGCTACGAGATTGCCGGCGGGCTCGGGGTCAAGCTCGCCGATCCCAGCCGCGAGGTGTTCGTGCTGGTCGGTGACGGCTCGTACCTGATGATGGCGCAGGAGATCGTGACGTCGATCCAGGAGCGCATGAAGCTGACGATCGTGCTCGTCGACAACGAAGGGTTCGCGTCGATCGGCGGGCTGTCGCGCTCGAAAGGGCAGCAGGGATTTGGAACGCGTTACCGGTATCGCGCCGACGGATCGCTGGGCGACGACGCGGATCGCGCGAACGGCGAAGGCCTACCGGTCGACCTTGCGCTCAACGCGCAGGGTCTCGGCGCGCACGTCTTGCGAGTGCGCACCGTCGAAGAGCTGCGCGATGCCCTGATCGCCGCGAGATCGATCGATCGGACGGTGGTAATCCACGTGCCCGTCGATCGTTACGAGGGCGTGCCGAGCTATGAGAGCTGGTGGGAGGTCCCGGTTGCGGAGGAGTCCGAATCCGACGATGTGAAGCAGGCCCGCCGCGAGCACGAGACCGCCGCGCGTCGACGGCGCTGGTTCGTTTGAGCAGACTCGTCGTTCGCCGTTCCGAGGGCACGACGATCACCCCGGAATCGGCTGGGTGGAAGTTCGTCGGTTTTGAAGTGTGCCTGTTGCGCCGCGGCGAGGCGGTCGAGCGTGCGATGGAAGGCCGCGAGATCTGCGTGGTCGTTCTTTCGGGCACCGCGGACATCGCCGGATGGCGCGACGTCGGCTCGCGCACGAGTGTGTTCGGCGGTGCACCGGATGCGGCGTACCTGCCGCCGGGCGATCGCGTGGTAATCACGGCGAAAAGCGACGTTTGCGAGGTTGCGCTCTGCTGGGCGCCCGCAAAGAAAGGCGCCGAGCCGATGCTGATTCGTGCCGCCGACGTCAAACCTTTTCAGCGCGGATCCGGCCGCACGCAGCGGACGATTCACAACATCCTGATGGAGGATCGGGCTGCGGAGTCGCTGCTGGTCACCGAAGTCTTCACGCCGGCCGGAAACTGGTCGAGCTATCCGCCGCACAAGCACGACACCGACGACCCGCCGCGCGAGACGTACCTCGAAGAGACGTACTACCACCGCATCGCTCGACCCGAAGGTTTCGCGGTCCAGCTCATCTACACCGCCGACCGTTCACTCGATGAGGCGGTGCAGGTGCATGACGGTGACGTGGTCCTCGTGCCGCGCGGCTTCCATCCGGTTGCGGCAGGTCCTGGCTACGACCTCTACTACCTCAACGTGATGGCGGGCCCTCGCCGCCAATGGCTCATCACCACGGACGAGGACCACCGTTGGCAGCTGGGCTAGACAGCCGGCGAAAATCTTGTAACGTTCCAAACTTGTGACCCAGACGGTTCGGGCGGCCGTGATGAAAGCCCCCGGTCGTCTGGAGGTCGAGCGGTTTCCGCTGCCCGATCCGGCGCCGGGCGCCGTCCTCATGAAAGTGCTGTTCTCGGGCATTTGCGGCACCGACAAGCACACGTTTCGTGGCGAGTCGAAGCAGTACGCCGGCACCGATCACGAGCGCGACATCGTCTATCCGCTGATCTGCGGCCACGAAAACGTGGGAGTGATCGAGGCCATCGGCGGCGCCGAGTCGATTGCCGACAGTGAAGGGCGGCCGCTACGCCGTGGCGACCGCATAGTGCCCGCGGCGAACGTGCCGTGCGGTCACTGCAACTTCTGCCGAAACGGCTACCCGTATTACTTCTGCGAGAACTTGCAGGACTACGGCAACAGCCTTCACGCCGGAATTCCGCCGCACCTCTTCGGCGGCTGGGCGGAGTACATGTACCTGCTGCCGGGTACGCCGCTCTTTCGCGTGCCGGATGAGCTGCCGGACGAGCTCGCGGCCCTCACCGAGGTGATGGCCGTGACGCATGGCTTCGAGCGCGCGCGAATGCTGAACATGGGTTGGGGAGGCACCGGCTTTGGCGAGTCGGTGGCGATCGTCGGCGTCGGACCGCTGGGCTTCTGCCACCTGGTGAAGGCCAGGCTGCTCGGGACTGGTCGGCTGATCGCGATCGACAGGCTGGCGTCACGCCTCGAGCTGGCGAGCCGATTCGGTGCCACGTTAACGATCAATGCTGCTGAGACGACGGAGAAGCAGCGTCTCGATCTCGTGCGCGAGCACACTGGCGCCGGGCCCGACATCGTGATCGACTGCACCGGTGTCGCGCAGTCTTTTCCAGAATGCCTGCACATGGTGCGCTACGGCGGGACGGTGGTCGAAGCGGGTTCGTTCGTCGACATGGGCCCGGTCGGAGTCAATCCGAACGCCGACATCTGCACCAAGAACGTCAGCGTCATCGGCGTGGGCGGCGAGACCGCGACGTCGTACGTGCCCTCAATGAACCTCCTTGCCCGCAACCTCGATCGCCTGCCGCTGCGCGAGATGATCACTCACCGCATGCCGCTCGAGCGGGCGCAGGAGGCGGTCGAGCTCGCGCAGAAAGATGGCGCGATGAAAGTGTTGATGGATCCGCGCGCTTGAAACGATGACAGAGAAGCGGCCTCCGACCATCCTCGACGTCGCCGATCAGGCGGGCGTGTCGAAGTCGACTGTCTCCAACGTCGTGCGCGGCATATCCGGCGTCTCCGAGGCGACGCGCCGCCGCGTGCGCACGGCGATCGACGAGCTCGGATACCAACCGAACGTCCTCGCCCGTCACCTCGTGCAGCAGCGCACCAGCATCCTTGGCGTGCTGGTCGGCGACCTCGCGAACCCGTTCTTCGCCGAGATGGCGAAATCAGTGGAGCGCCATGCGGCCGCGCATGGTTACACGGCCATGTTCTCCAACACCGAGGGCGACAGCGAGAGCGAGCTGGCCGGAGTGAGG
>DASSLJ010000010.1:0-2224 GCA_035689585.1 Candidatus Dormiibacterota bacterium | reverse complement strand
ATGAGGAGAAACTCCTCGCCGTTGCTGCCGTGAGGCCCGACGCCGGTGTCCGTGCCGAACGCGATCTTCACGTTCGACTCGATCGCCTGCTTGATGCTCGCCTTGTGGTCGTCGATGACGGCCTTCGCCTTGGCGATGGCGTAGGACGGCATCTTCCCCGCCTCGGCGTGGCGGATCACCCAGTGCGGCGCGACGAGGGTAGGGATCAGTGCGTTATGGCCGTCGAGCATCATCTCGATGGCGTCGCCGTCGAGCCATATGCCGTGCTCGATCGTCGCCACGCCCGCCTTCAGCGCGTTCTTGATCCCTGCGTTGGCCTGCGCGTGCGCCATCACCTTGCGGCCCTGCACACGCGCTTCATCGACCGCGGCTCGGATCTCGTCGAGGGTCAGCGCTGAATGGTGCGGCTGATCACCTGGCGACAGCACGCCGCCCGAGGTGCAGAGCTTGATCCAGTCGGCGCCGGCGCGGATCACTTCGCGCACCCGCAGGCGCATGTTCTCGACGCCGTCGACGACGGCGTGCGGACGGTCGGGCAGCGGGATGTCGAGGTCCGCGCCGCACAGGAAATGCGAGTCGGTATGGCCGCCTGTCTGGCTCAGGGCCGTGACGGTTACGAACATCCGCGGGCCCGGGAAGTAACCGTTGTCGATCGCCATGCGCACGCCGGCCGGAGAACCGGAGGCGTCGCGCACGGCGGTGAAGCCTGCGTCGAGCGTTCGCTTCGCCGCGCGCACCGCGCGCATCAGCTCGAGGGTCGGCGGCGTCGTGAGCTCGCGAGAGAAATCGAGACCTTCGCCGAGGCTGACGAGGTGCACGTGACAGTCGATGAGGCCGGGCAGAAGCGTCAGGCCGCTTGCGTCGATCGTTTGGGCGTCGCGCGGGACGGACGCGTCGTCGCGCTTGCCGGCCTTCGTGACACGCCCGTTTTCGATGACGACGACCGCCTCACGCGCCGTCTCACCGGTCGCGGGGTTCAGCAGCGCGTCGCCGAAGACGGCGATGGTCACAAACGGATGTTATTGGGTTCGTCAGTTGCGGCGGCGGACGTTGGCGACCCAAACGACCAGAGCGACTACGACCAGTATGCCTACCGCAAGCGAGATGCCGAAGAACATTTGACCTCGGAGACAATGACCGCCCAGTCCCCGCTCGAAGACTGGGCGGCCGCAGAACTGTGAGTGAACGAAGCATGCGTCCTGTCAAGCACCGCGCACGGCAATCTCGCGGAGGACTTAGACAAGTTGCGGTGCAAAGTCGCGAAGAGCAATCAAAGGGTGAAGAACCCGGAGCGCATGGCGTGGAGGACCGCTTGCGTTCGATTGCTGGCGCCGGACTTAAAGAAGACCGCGCTCATATGGTTCCGGACGGTTTTATCACTGATTCCGAGCTCGATCGCGATCTCTTTGTTGGAGCGCCCCATCGCGACCAGTCGCAGAACCGCAACCTCCCGGTCTGAGAGCCTGGAGGGTCTAACCGCACCGCCGCGCAGGGGTAGATGCGCGGCGGCGGCGGGTCTTCTTGGTCGCATCACATCCACGGAGCTATCCCCAACCTCCGCTATTGGGCGGGCGTTAAGCGACAAACTAACAATCGGGTGAGCGGTCCGGCGGCACGGCTTCGCGATCACTTATCCAAATCATTAGACAAGGCGTCGAACGCGACCTTCTTCTCATGGCGCGGGGGACTTCCGGCACTGGGCCCGAGTGGCGTCTGGAGTTCTGATTGAGCCCAAGGAGGTTGGCAAATGGCCAGTTCTGTCGTCCCCAGGCAAGGCGTCGCCGGGGTTGCAGAGACCTACTCCGCCGTTAGCGACCGGGCGTCGGTCGCTCAGCGCGTGGCCGGTGTCCTGCTCATGGTGCCCGGCGTCGGGCTGGTGATGGGTTGGCTGACTGCGGAAGCGCTGTATCCCCAGACCTACACGACTCACACCAACTCATTGAGCAATCTCGGCGCAACCGAACCGCCGAACAGCATTGCGCTGCAGCCATCGGCGGGCATCTTCGACGCGACCGTGCTGATCGCAGGCCTGATGCTGATCGGCGCCGCGTATTTCACGTTTCGAGCATTCGCGGCGAAGCGAGTCAGCATCCCGATCGCGCTTCTCGGCCTTGGAGTTTTCGGCGTTGGCATCTTCCCGCTCACGAATCCGACCGCACACACGCTGGTGGCCATAGTGGCGTTCTACTGCGGCGGTATCGCAGTGATCCTGGCGTCGACCATC
>DASSLJ010000009.1:0-6483 GCA_035689585.1 Candidatus Dormiibacterota bacterium | reverse complement strand
ATCGCGGCACCCGACCCGAGGATCGTCCAGGTAGTCCTGGACGAGAGCGTTCGCGTGCTGCGGTCCGACCGCGTGCTCATCACAGAGACGAAGCACGGTTTCGTCGGCGCCAACTCCGGCGTCGATCACTCCAATGTCGGCACCGGGACGCTGGCATTGCTGCCAGTCGATCCCGACGCGAGCGCAGAGCGAATCCGAAAGGGATTGCTCGAGCGCACCGGGGCTACGGTCGGGGTCATCGTTTCGGATACATTCGGCCGGCCGTGGAGGCTCGGAATAGTGAACGTCGCGCTCGGTGTGGCGGGACTGCCCGCGATGATCGACCTGCGCGGCACGCTCGACGACGCCGGGCAGCCGTTACACGCCACCGTGATCGCGGTTGCGGATGAGATCGCGGCCAGCGCCGGCCTGGTGATGCGGAAGACCGGGCGGACACCTGCGGTCATCGTCCGGGGGCTGGAGCTCCCTGGAAGCGGGACGGGGCGCGACCTCATTCGCCCCCCAAGCGAGGATCTCTTCCGCTGAAGGTTGTCGTTCTCGCGGGCGGCACCGGCGGCGCAACGCTCGCCGACGGCATCCGCCTGGCAGCGCCCGAGCATGAGCTGACGGTCATCGCCAACACCGCGGACGACGACGAGTTCTGGGGTCTGCTGGTTTCACCCGACATCGACGCGGTCCTCTATCGCTTCGCCGGAATGTTCAACGAGGACTCGGGCTACGGCGTGAAGGACGACACGTTCCACGTCCTCGAGGCGCTCGCTCGTGCTGGGGAAGAGACGTGGTTTCGCATCGGCGACAAGGACCTTGCGACACATCTCATTCGCACCGAGCTCGTGCGCGGTGGCGCGACGCCAACCGATGCGACCCTCGACCTGGCGAAACGGTTCGGCATCGAACCTGCGGTGCTGCCGATGAGCGATGACGTCGTGCGTACGCGCTTCACGACCGACGCAGGCGAGCTTTCGTTCCAGGAGTATTTCGTGCGCGAACATCTGCAGCCAAAGCTCCAGGCGATTCATTTCGCGGGGATCGAGACCGCGCGGCCGTCTCCCCGAGTCGAAGCTGCTTTGCGCGCGGCGGACGTGGTCATCATCGGTCCGTCCAACCCGCTGATCTCTATCGAGCCGATCCTCCAGGTCGTCGGCGAAGGTCTCGCTCCCGAACGCACCATCGCGATCTCCCCGATTGTCGAGGGCGCGTCGTTGAAAGGTCCGACCATCGAGATGATGCGTGCCCTTGGCCACTCGGCCGACCCGCTCGAGGTCGCCCGGATGTACGCGGACATCGCGCAGACATTCGTTCTCGACTCGAGAGATCGCGCCCTTGCGGCGGCGATCGAGAAACTCGACTACCGGGTGCTGCTCGCCGACACCGTCATGCGCGACGGCGGTCGCGCGCTTGCTTCGCTCGTGTTAGGACACGTGTGAGTTGGCGACCATGACCAGCACGCCGATCAGCACCATGACGAGGCCCACCACAAGAACCGCGTACTGAGCGACGGCCATGACCGTCCCGCTTGGCCGCCTGGTCGGCGCCTCGTCGGCCTCCTCGCCAGGCGCCTCGCCCGAGGCGAGTGACCACGACCCCGAAGCGGCGCCGCCCTTGTCCTTGTGCTTGCCTGACGGCTCGGCGGTTACCGCCGAATCCTTCTCCGTGTTGACGATCGACCAGCCACCCACCGATGTCGAAGTCGCCGCGGCAGCGACGGTCGACGCCGCGGGCGCGACGGTCTCGGCGGGCGGCATCGGCGCAGGCGCCGGCGTCCACGCTGGCTCGCTCGGGGTGGGCATCGGCGTCGGCTCGGGCGCAGGCCGGAACGGCTGCGGCGCCGGGGTGAACGGCTCAGGCTGCGCGATGGGGTAGTCGAAGCTGCTCGGCGGGGTCGCCGGGGCGGGCGCTGGGATCGAGGGCTGCTCCCACGGCGGTGACTCCGCCGGAGCGGCTGAGGCAGCGGCCGGAACGGGTGGCGGCGCGACTGGTGGCGCCTCGTACGCAGGCGTCTCCCACACCATCGTCTGCGGCACGGGCTGCTGATCCATCGACGGGGCGGCTCCGGCCGCGGGCGCCGGCTCTGCAGGTTTGGGGGCGTGTCCGTGCGGCGCGAGCGTGCGCTGGCGTGCGGCGCGCACCTTGTGCTCGATCTGCGACCGGCGCGCCGAGTACATCGAGCGCTTCTCGTCGGACTTGCGCCGGAGTACGAAGAAAACCGCTCCGATGCCGATCAGCGCGATAAGCGGCCCCGCCACCAGGTAAGCCATAGGCGCCGATTATCCGGGAATGGAACCGTGTCTGATCCCCCCGAGACCGCCGCGAAGACGGGCGGGCTTCGGGGGTCAGGCACCGCCGGGTCTGGGACAATCGCAATTCATGGCTCTTTACGACCGCATCCAGGCCGACATGGTCACCGCGCGGATGCATCGCGACGAGGTCGGCCTCGCGACGTTGTCCTTGCTCAAGAGCGAACTGGTTCGTGCGAGCAAGGAGGGAGGCGCGAGCGGTCAGATCAACGACGAGCTCGTCACGCGCGTCGCCCGCAAGGAGGTGAAGCGCCGGGAAGAGGCGATCGACGTCTACCGCAAAGCCGGTCGCGAAGAGTCGGCGCGCCGCGAGGAGGCGGAGATGGCGGTGCTTCGCAACTACCTTCCGGCGGCGATGAGTGAGCAAGACCTCGAAGCCGAGATTCGCGCCGTCATCGCCGAGGTCAAGCCTGACGGTCCGAAGGGATTCGGCGCCGTGATGAAAGCTGCGACTGCGCGCCTGGCCGGACGAGCGGACGGAACGCAGATCGCCGCGGTCACGCGTAGGTTGCTTGGCTCCTAAACCGCCACCGAAGAAATCCGTCTGGAACAAGCCACCTCCGCCGCGCGGCGCCCGTGTCCGTGCGCTGCAGACGGTCGACCGCCTGCGTGATCTCTATCCCGCCGCGACGGAACTCCTGCACGAGAACCCATTTCAGCTGCTGATCGCGACGATTCTTTCTGCGCAGACGACCGACCGATCCGTGAATCTCGTCACGCCCGAGCTCTTCCGCCGCTACCCGACGGCAGACGATCTCGCCGCGGCAGACCCGGCCGAAGTCGAAAAGCTGATCAAGCCCACGGGATTCTTCCGCGCCAAGACCCAGCGCATCATCGCTGCGAGTCGCAAGCTCGTCGAGCTGTTCGGTGGCGTGGTGCCGCAGGACCTCGACGACCTGGTGAAGATTCCGGGCATCGGCCGCAAAACGGCCAACGTCATCGTCGGCGCCGGTTTCGGCGTACCCGGATTTGCCGTCGACACGCACGTCATCCGGCTGACCAACCGCATCGGCATGGTCCGCACGAGCGACCCGGTGAAGATCGAGTTCCAGGTTTGCGACATGGTCGCGAAAGAGGAATGGACGGCGCTTTCGCTCCGGCTCATCCTGCATGGACGGCGCATCTGTGACGCGCGGCGGCCGCTCTGCGAGGAGTGCATCCTCAACGACTTCTGCCCGTCGGCCCTCACGCGGCCGGGCCGGCGGTTGCGCAAGGGGAGGCCGATCGGCGAGGCGCCTAACTCCGACATCAAGATCACCCGCTAGTCGAGCGCGAACGTTTGTTCTAGAATCGCTGTCGGGAAATGGCTGCCCCCGAGCCCCGGCTGACGGACGTCAGCTACGACGAGATTCCGTGCAAATCGGCGCTGAACCCGGTCAAGAACATGGGCTTCTCGTGGTCTCTCAACCCGTACACGGGCTGCGAGCACCGGTGCGCGTTCTGCTACGTGCGCGCCTTCGAGCTTCGCGCCGATAGGCCTTTCGACGACCGCTACGGTCGCAGCATCCGGGTCAAGATCAACGTCGCCGCCGTCCTGCGTAGCGAACTGGGGCGACGCAGCTGGAACAAGGAGACGGTCGTGATCGGCGCCGCCACCGACCCGTACCAGCCGGCGGAAGGACGATACCGGCTGACGCGGCAGTGCCTGGAGGTGCTGCGTGATTTCTCCAATCCGACGGCGATGATCACGCGCGGACCGATGATCGTCCGCGACATCGATGTCCTAACGCAGCTCGCCCGCCGCGCCGAGCTGCACATCACCTTCAGCATCCCGACCCTCGACGATGACGTCTGGCGCAAGACCGAGCCCGGCACCGCACA
Organism: Candidatus Dormiibacterota bacterium; assembly: GCA_035689585.1. Lineage (GTDB taxonomy): Bacteria > Chloroflexota > Dormibacteria > Dormibacterales > Dormibacteraceae > 40CM-4-65-16. Next base: position 2,365 of record DASSLJ010000009.1, on the reverse strand, counting down.
TCCGCGACAGCGCCTGCGCGCCATCGAACAGCTCACATCTGCGGGTATCGATGTAGGTGTCGGAATGGCGCCGATCCTGCCCGGGCTTTCCGACCGGCCGGAGCAGATCGAAGAGGTCGTGAAGGCGGCGCGCCAGGCAGGCGCCACCGGCTTGTGGGCCGGGATGCTGCACCTCAAAGACGGCACCCGCGAGCACTTCATGACGGTGCTACAAAAGCATTGGCCCGAGCTCGTTCCGCGTTACGAGCAGGCCTACCGCGCGCGTGCATATCTGCCTGCGGTCTACGGCGAGAAGACAATGCAGCACGTGGCGCGTCTGCGCTCCCGTCATGGGGTCTCCGATCATCGGCGTGTTGTTCTCAAACCTCCAGCCGAACCGGTTCAGCTCTCCCTACTCAATTAGCATTTCGAAACGGAATGCGTGGACCTATCGACGTGCTCAAAGGCCGGGTCGGCGGCTTCACCAAGATGGAGATCGCGCGTCGCACCGTGCCCTGCTTCAAGCACGTGATCGAGAAAGACGGCGAGAAGCTGTCGGTCTGCCTGCTCGTCGACTCGGGGAAGCTCTATCGATTTCCGTACGAGAACTACAAAGGCATCAAGGGGTTGACGGTCAAAGCGCGATTCCTGCGCGGCGAGATGGAGCATCTTCGCCTCCGCGAATTTCAGCCTGGCCTTTGTCGCTATGTCGAAAGAGCAGACCAAGCCGTCTGATTCGCTCGTCCAGGAGCTGCTGAACGAGCGCCGCGGTCTCAAGGTCGCGGTCGAGCGGTTGAAGCTCGAGCTCGAAGAAGCGAAGGCGTCGAACAGCGGTGGCCCCGATCCCCGCGTCAAGGAGCTGCACGACGAGATCGAGCGCTTGCGGTACCAGCTCGCGTCGGCGCGGGCCGACATCACGCAGCTGCGCGAAGAGCGCGACGAGCTGCGGTCGGGCATTCAGTCAGCGCTCGCCCAGCTGGCCGAAGAATAAAAAAGGCCCCGCGTCGGCGGGGCCTCCAGACGAATCTGAATCAGCCGGTTACTTGACCATGTTCGCGAGGCTGTCGGTCAAGCCGTCGGTGAACTGGCTGAGGCCGGGCGCCTTGATGTGCCCGCCCTGGTAGTTGAAGGCGCCGATAAGGAAGATCACCCAGTACACGAGCGCAACCAGATACACGAGCGCGCCGATCGGGGCAAAGATGATGCTCACGATCACGCCGATGAGCCAGATCCCGCCAAGCACGACGACGGACTGCGCTGCATTCCACTTGACGTCGGGGTCGTCCTTTCCGACAAACAGAAAGATCAGGCCCGTGACCCACCACAAAAGGTAAGCGAGGATGACGTTGGTCTTGGCGTTGCTCGCCGCGGGAGCTCCGCTTGTCCCGGCGGGCTGACTCGACGGCGGCGGGGGTACCTGCGACATGAAATCTCCTCCTGTTCGTTGGCCGGCGGCGGGCCAGATTATCGGCGGCTGGCCGGCAAAACGCTATAGGCCAATCGGCCCGAAAGGAGTCTGGTAGGCTCGGCCGGAGATGGCGGAGGGAGGAGGACAGCCCGAGTCGGGGGACTCGGTGCCGCCGTGGGCGCCTCTCCCTGACCGCGCCCAGCAGCCACAGCCGGCGACGCCGCCTCCAGACGTGGCGGCGACCATGAGGTTGATCCCGGTGCCGCCGCCCACGACCCCGCCACCTCCGGTCGCTTCGATTACCACGCCACCCCAGGTCCCCGGCGAGCGATACATCGGCAAGTACAGGGTCAAGGCGGAGCTGGGGCGCGGCGGCATGGGAGCGGTGTATCTCGCCGAACAGCCCGGTCTCGGCCGAGAGGTGGCGATCAAGGAGCTGATCCAGTCGGCCGACCCCGTCGCGCTCAAGCGCTTCCTCCAGGAGGCGCAGGTGATGGCGCGGACGAGCCATCCCAACCTCGTCCAGGTCCACGACATGGAGCTCCAGGGCAACGTCAACTACCTCGTCCTGGAGTTCGTCCGCGGCCGCAGCCTGCGCGACTGGATGAACCAGAGCCAGCTCGCGCCTCCACAGGTGTTCGCCGTCATGCACGGTGTGCTCCAGGCGCTGGACTACGCGCACCGCCACTCGATCGTCCATCGCGACGTCAAGCCCGAGAACGTGCTCATCTCCGAGGACGGCATCGTCAAAGTGGCCGACTTCGGGATCGCGCGGCTCACCGACGACAGCGGCGTCGGCGGGACCGCAACCAAGACCGGCACGACCGTCGGCACGCCTCAGTACATGTCTCCCGAGCAGGTCGCGTCGAGCAAGGTCGACGGCCGAAGCGATCTCTACTCGGCCGGGATCATGCTCTACGAGCTCGTCGCGGGCCAGCCCCCGTTCACGGCGACCGACGCCGACGGGCCGTTCACGCT
>DASSLJ010000008.1:0-14100 GCA_035689585.1 Candidatus Dormiibacterota bacterium | reverse complement strand
CTGGTCGTGATCTATCTCGCAGTGTCCGCGCTCGTCGTGCTCGACAACGCGTTCGAGCCGGCGCTGAAGACCGCGAGCCTCACGCTGACTCAGGTCAACCAGCTCGAAAACGAGATCCTGTCCAACCCGATCACCGCGGTGATGGTGTCGAAGACGGACCTCGCGACTTTGAAGGCCAACGCTTCGAAGAAGGGCGGGGCCACCCTCGACCAGGTCGCCGGCATCCACCAGCTGCAGCAGATCTACAGCGACTTCGTCCAGCCTCAGCTGCACGGCTCGCGAACGGTCCCGTTCATCCTCGGGTTCGGACGTCACCTTCCCTTCATCGGACACGTCGGCCCGAGCGACCTGAAACCGCTGCCCGCCACCTCACCCTCACCGACGCCAAAAGTGAGCCCGTCGCCGAGCCCGAAGAAGTCTTAACCTGCGCCTGTGGCGCTTGACCTTTCTCTGACCGAAGACCAGCAGCAGCTGGTCGACGCGGTTCGCGATTTCTGCGCCCGCGAGTTCGCGCCGCACATCGCCGCCAACGATCGCGCGAACAAGCACGACCCCGAGATCTTCGCCAAGCTCGCATCGCTCGGATTGCCGGGCGTCTGCTTTCCGCAGCGCTACGGCGGCTACGGCCTCGACTACCTCGCCCTCGGCCTGGTCTGCGAGGAGCTCGAGTACGTCGACACCGTGTACCGCACCGTTCTGTCCGTCCACGTCGGGCTGGTGGGCATGGGGCTGTACACATGGGCCACTGAGGAGCAGAAGCAGCGCTGGCTCGCGCCCATGGCGTCGGGCAAGAAGCTCGCGTGCTACGGCCTTACCGAACCCAACGCGGGGTCGGACGTCGCTTCGATGCAGTCGACGGCGCGGCGGAATGGCGACGGATATGTGCTCAACGGTGCGAAGACGTGGGTCTCCGACGCCGACACCGCCGATTACCTGCTCGTCTTCGCCAAGACCGACCCGAAGGGCGGATCGAAGGGCGTGTCCGCCTTCATGCTCGACCGCGAGGCGTGCGGCAGTGCGCTGCGCACCGAGCCCATCGAGGACCGGCTCGGGATTCGCGCGGGTGACGTCGGATCGATCTTCATGAGCGACCTCGAGGTGCCGGAGGAAAACCGCATCGGTGACGAAGGCGACGGTTTCAAGATCGCAATGAGCTGCCTGGACAACGGCCGCTACACCGTCGCGGCGGGAGCGACCGGCACCGTGCGTGCGTGCCTCGATGCGTCAGTCAAATACGCGCGAGAGCGCAAGACGTTCGGGCAGGAGATCGGCCGCTATCAGCTGGTGCAGCAGATGATCGCGCGCATGTCGCGCGACTACGAGATATGTCGACTGCTGTACTTCAAGGTCGCGTGGATGAAGAACATCGGGACGCGCCACACGCGAGACGTCTCGATGGCCAAGCAGTACGCGACCGACGCGGCGTTCAACGCGGCACATGACGCGATCGAGGTGCACGGGGCCTACGGGTACTCGGCGGAGTATCCCGTCGAGCGTTTCCTGCGCAATGCGCGCGGGCCGATCATCTACGAGGGCACGCGCGAGATCCACACCGTGCTCCAGGGCGAGTACGCGCTCGGTTACCGGGAGGACCGCCCGGTAAAGAAATCGCTGCCACCTTATCGCCCAGACTAGACACCGCGGCGCCGGCGCGCCGGCTGCGACAGATCGACTTTGTCGTTCTGTCGCTGTACTGGGTGGCCATCGGCTATCTCTGGAACAGCATGGGCGGGCTGATCCTGCCCAACATCGTCGAGCGTCTTGTCGGCAACGCTCACAAAGGCGTCGCGCTGGGAGTCCTCGAAGGCATCGGCTCGCTGATGGCGGTCGTATGGCAGCCGCTGGTCGGCGCATTCTCGGACCGCACTCGGACTCGATACGGGCGGCGGCACCCGTTCATCGCAATCGGCACCGCCGGCGACGTCGTCTTTCTCGTCGGGATCGCGCTGTCGGGCGCGTACTGGGCGGTGGTTGTCTTCTACTTCCTGCTTCAGACCGCGTCCAACACGGCGCAGGGCCCCTACCAGGGCTTGCTGCCCGACGTCGTGGCCGAGCCGCAGCGCGGAGAGGCGTCGGGGTACTACGGCATCTCGAACGTCGTCGGACTCTTCACGGGGACGGTGGTTGGCGGCTACATCCTCGCCCATGCAGGTTCGACGGTCGCGATCCTGAGCATCTGCGTCGTCCTTGTCGGAGCCGCCGTCCCGACCGTGCTGCTCGTCCCCGACCGGGGGCAGCCGGCGGACGCGCAGTTCGGCAGCGTCCAGAACGCAGTCGTCACGACGTTCTCGCGCCCGCTGCGCTTCCCCAGCTTCCTGTGGCTGATGGGCTCCAGGCTCCTGATCCTGATGGGCCTGGTCGGCGTCCAGAGCTTCATCTACTTCTACTTCAGCGACGTCTTTTTCGCCAACGACCCCCAGGCGACGACGACCGCCAGCTACACGCTGCTCGGCATCGTCATCGTCAGTGCCTTCGTCATCTCTCTACCGGCGGCCCGGATCTCAGACCACGTCGGACGCCGGCCGGTGATCTTCGCCGGCGGCATGCTCGGTGCCCTCGGGGTGCTGATGCTGATGTTCAGCCACTATCAACTACTTCCCGGAGGCGTCGTTAAACCGCTCGCAAACGCGCTGCATGTGCCAGAGTTGGCCGCGCAAGCGACACTCGTCGGGATTCTCATCGGAGTTGGATACGGACTTTTCTTCTCGGTCGACTGGGCCTTCATTCAGGACATCATTCCGCACGATGAAGCAGGGCTTTTCATGGGTTTCAGCAACATCGCGACGGCGGGGTCAGGCATCATCGCCCGGTTTGTTGGAGGTTTTCTTCTCGATCCGTTCAACCGCGGGCCACACATCCTCGGTCTGCCGGGCGGCTATCCGGTGATCTTTGCCGTGTTCTCCGTGTGGCTCGTGATCGGCGCCGTGCTGATCCTCAAAGTGCCGGAGCATCGCCGGGTTACGCGATCGTGAACCTCGACGGCCTGCGCCAGTGGGGAGGGTTGGTCGACGGCGATTCGCCGGACGTGGTCGTGGCCGGCATCGCCTACGACGGATCGGCGGTTTACCGCAAGGGCGCCGCGCTTGCGCCTCAGCGGATCCGCCAGCTGTCGGCGGCGATGCCTCCCGTGACCGAGGAAGGACACCTGCTCGCCGGGCTGCGGGTCGAAGACATCGGCGACCTGACCGCCGGCACAGATATCGAGGCGGGGTGGATGGATCCGACCAAGCGCCTTGCGGCGGTACCGCCGGAAGCGTTCCTCACGGTGCTCGGCGGCGATCACTGCACCGACATCGTCACCCTCGCCGCCCAGATGCGTCGCCATCCCGGCCTGCACGTGCTCTGGCTGGATGCGCATCCCGATCTGTGCGACTTCTCGCGCGGCGGCCACTGGACGTGCGGCTGCGCGCTGCGCCGGGCGCTCGAGGCGTCGGGCATCGAACCGTCGCGCGTGGTCATCGCCGGTGGCCGCGACTTCGATCCGGAAGAGCTCGTTTTCGTCCGTGAAAACGAGATGCTGCTCGTCACCGCGGCGGAGATAGCGCGAGACGGCGCCGGCGCCGCGCGGAGGATCGCGGAGCGCCTCGCCGGCCACAAAGTGCACATCTCCTTCGACATCGACGTCCTCGACCCCGCGTTTGCTCCGGGCACGGAGATCCCCTCCGCGGGCGGGCTTTCGTCGCGCCAGGCACTCGAGCTCATGCGCGGCGCGACCGCCTCGTCGACGTTGGTCGGATTCGACGTGGTCGAGGTGTCCCCGGCCTTCGACACCGCCGACATCACGACTCTCGCGGCACTGAAAATGATCTTTGAGGTGTGGGGCATCGTCAGTGGAAAGCGCTGACGTAGTGATCGTGGGCGGCGGCATCATGGGCTGCGCGCTTGCGTATCAGCTGGCGAAGCGCGATGTCGACGTACTCCTCCTCGAACGCGAAACCTTCGGTTCGCAGTCGACCGGCAAGTGTGCGGGCGGGGTGAGGCAGCAGTTTTCGATGGAGCAAAACGTGCTGCTGCAGCGCATGGCGGTACGCCTCTTCGAGACCTTCGAGCAGGAGACGGGGCATGCAGTCGACTTCCGTCAGATCGGCTACCTCTTCGTGCTGACGCTTCCGCAGCACGTCGAGGACTTCCGCCACAACGTCGAGATGTGGCACTCACTCGGCCTGACCGAGGCGCGATGGGTCGATCCGGAAGAAGCCAAGGGAATGGTCCCCGTGCTGAACATCGACGACGTCCTCGGCTGCACGTTTTGCTCGAGCGACGGGATCGCGAGTCCCGCCGACATGACCGCCGGTTACGTCGCTACGGCCAAGCGTCACGGGGCTCGGCTCAAGGAGGGCGTCGAGGTCATCGGCCTCGACGTCGCGTCAGGCCGGATGCAGGGCGTGCGGACGTCGGCGGGCGATGTGGCGACGCGCGTGGTTTTCGATTGCGCCGGCGCTTGGGCGCCGTCGATCGGGCGGATGGCCGGGCTCGAGATCCCGATACTCCCTTACCGCCGGCACGTGGCACTCACCGAGAAGCTGTCGGGGGTTTCCAGGACGACACCGATGACGGTCGACTTCTCGAGCTCCTTCTACTTCCATCCCGAGGGCGACGGCGTGCTGTTCGGGATGAGCGACAAGAGCGAGCCGGCGGGATTCGCGACCGACGTGAACTGGGATTTCCTCGAGAAGATGTCGACGCACATCGAGCGGCGCGCACCGGCGCTGGCCGGCGCGGGAATCAAAACGGCCTGGGCCGGGCTCTACGAGACGACGCCCGACCACCAGGCGATCCTCGGGCCAGTTCCAGAGGTCGACGGCTTCTGGTGCGCGGCGGGGTTCAGCGGCCACGGGTTCATGCAGGCCCCGGCGGCGGCGGTGCTGCTGACGCAGCTACTGCTCGATCACCGCTCGGAGATAGACCTGAGCCCCTTCGCTTTCACCCGGTTCGCCAAGGGATCGCTGGTCCGCGAAAAGAACGTCATCTAGCTGCGGTTGACGAGAGCGAGGATCACCAGGCCCACTCCTGCGGCCAGCAGCACCCCACCGCAGCCGACCTGGACGGCGGTGTACGCGATCCCGCCGCTCGCGGCATAGGTCTCGGGATAGCGGGCTCGGCCGCGCCGCCGGCGCAGCGCCGCCGCGATCGCCCCGATCCCAAGCAGCAACGCGAACGCGCCCAGCAGGAGCGGGCTGGAGAAATAACCCGGCGTAGCGCTCGCCCCAAACCCCACTGAAGCTCAGTATCGCTCGGATAGGATCTTCAGCCGATGGCTCGGATCCTGCTGCTCGGGTCGACCGGCTTTCTAGGCCGCGCCGTGGCGCACAAGGCGCTGGACGCGGGACATCAGCTGCGCGTGCTGGTGCGCGACCCGATGAAGGCCGCCGCCTTCAAGGTCCGCGGCGCGCAGGTCGTGGTCGGCGACGTCCTCAACATGGCGTCGGTCGAGCAGGCCTCGGCGGGGGTCGAGCACATCATCAGCCTGGTCGCGGTGCGCCGCAACAGGCCGCAGAACATGCTCGACGTCAACCAGATCGGCCCGCGGATACTCGGCCAGGCCGCAGTCAACGCTCGCGTACGTTCGGTGGTCTTCGTAAGCGCGATCGGCGCCAAGCTCGACCCCAAGCTGAAGTACCTGACGTCACGGTGGATGGGCGAGCAGGAGCTGGCCAAGACCGGTGTCGCGGGGACGATCCTCAGGTTCTCGTGGATCATCGGCGAGGACGGAGGGGTCGCCGAGGCGTTCGAGCACTCGCTCGTCGGCCCGTTTGCGATGATCCCGGGAAGCGGCCAGGCGCAGGTCCAGCCGATCCTGCGCGAGGACGCGGCGCGGTGCATCGTCGAGGCCGTCTCCAAGCCCGAGCTGCTCGGCCACATCATCGAACTGGGTGGGCCTGAGGTCGTCACCTACGAGACGATGTACGACTGGTGGCTCCAGGCGCGCGGCGTCAAGAAGCCGAAGTTCCGGATGCCCACCGCGGCGCTGATGCCGGCGGCGCTCGCGATGGAGGCGGTGATGAAGGATCCGCCGATCACGCCTGACGAGGTGCGCATGGTCGACATGCCGAACCTCGCGGCCGGTATCGACTCGGTCAGCTCCCAGTTCGGTTGGCGGCCGGGTCTGCCGGGCGCGTGGGCGCCGACGCACTGGGCAAAGAAACCCAGGTAAGAGCGTTCTTCGGGCTGCCGCTGCCCGAGGCGCACAAGGAGGCCCTCGACCGCTACATCGGCGTCTGCGCCGCCGTAGCGCCCGACTTCCGGTGGACGCCCGGCACGAACCTCCACGTCACGATCCGCTTCCTTGGGCACGTCGAGCTGGCCCTGGCCGAAGGCGTTGCCGAAGCGGTCGCTTCGATGCAGCCAAGCGGTTTCGAGCTGCGCCTCGGCCAGGTCGGCACGTTCAAACGTGGGCGGCTCGCGCGCGTCGTCTGGCTTGGCGTGAGCGCCGGTGAGCACGAGATGGCGGAGCTCGCGCGCGCCGTCGAGGCCGAATGTGTGCGGGCAGGTCTCGAGTCGGAAGCACGGCGCTTCACTGCGCACCTTACGCTCGCTCGAGCGCGGCGGCGGGAGGGAGCGCCGGCGCCGTCATTCTCGGCACCACCCGATCTCCCGGCCTGGCGCGCGACCGAGCTGATCCTCTACCGAAGCCGCCTGGGACGCGGCGGCTCGGTCTACGAGCCGCTGCGGACGATCAGCCTTGGCTGATTCCCGCCTGCGCGCATGCAAGGTCCTGCTCGGGCTTGCCGCCACTCACGCCGACGGCGCCGAGGACCTTGCCGTCGCGACGGATCAGCACCGACCCGAGCCCAGGGACGATCGGCACGCGCACGAGCCGGTCGGCGACGCTGAAGAATCCCGGCCGGTCCCTGGCAAGGTCGGCCAGGCCGGCGCCGTCTCGGTAGAGCATCGCCGCGCCGACCGCCTTCGCCTCCGCGATCTGCGGGGAGAGCGGCGGCGCCCCATCCATCCGGCTGAGCGCTATCAGCAGCCCGCCCTCGTCGACGACGGCCACGGTGATGTTGATTCCGTCCTCGACCGCCTTGGCCTGAGCGCGCGAAACGAGATGCTGTGCTTCTTCAAGCGTGAGAGGCATGTCCGTAAGAGGCTACTCCGAATAGGTTGGCGGCGAACTGACTTTCGGTACTTGCACGAAATCTAGGTACCGATTACCTTTCTCCACGGCCCCGAGGGAAACGTTCGAGGGGGCGGGAACAAGGCCGCAAGGCCGTGTACCGGCTCCTGAGAGGCGATCCGTCGGGGTCATTTCTTTTCTGCGGCAAGACTTCGCCGCCCCGGCGTTACGCTGCACCAGACTATGAGCGTCGCCCAGCGTTCGCGTAAGCACGTCGCGCAAGCGACCGCCACCGCCGTCGAAGTTTCGATCGTCATGCCGTGCCTCAACGAGGCGGAGACGCTCGCGGCCTGCATCCGCAAGGCGCAGCTCGCGATCGAGCGCGGCCGGCTCGACGCCGAGATCATCGTCGCGGACAACGGCAGCACCGACGGCTCGCAGCTGATCGCAAAGGAGCTGGGTGCGCGCGTCGTCGAAGTGCATCGGAAGGGCTATGGAAGCGCGCTGCTCGGCGGCATCACCGCGGCGCGAGGCAAATTCGTAGTCATGGGCGACGCGGACGACAGCTACGACTTCACCGCGATCGCGCCGCTGATCGAAAAGCTGCGCGAAGGCAATGACCTCGTCATGGGCAATCGCTTCAGCGGTGGAATCCGTGAAGGCGCCATGACGTGGTCGCATCGCTGGGTTGGCAATCCTGTGCTGACGCGGTTGAGCCGCCTCTTCTTTCACACCCCGGTCGGGGACATGCACTGCGGCCTTCGCGCATTTCGCAGAGACGCGATCGAGAGTCTTCGGCTACGCGCGACGGGAATGGAGTTCGCAAGCGAGATGGTGATCAAGGCGTCGCTGCGCCGGATGAAGATCGCCGAAGTTCCCGTCACGCTCAGCCCCGACGGTCGCTCGCGGCCGCCGCACTTGCGCACGTGGCGCGATGGCTGGCGCCACCTGCGCTTCATGCTGCTGTTCAGCCCTCGCTGGCTCTTCCTCTATCCGGGCCTCGCGCTTTTCGGCGCCGGCGCGATCGTTGGCGCGATCCTCGAGACGGGGACAAAGCACGTCGGCTCGGTGAACCTCGACATCCACACATTGCTGCTCGCGGGCTTCGCGTGCTTGATCGGATTCCAGCTCGTGGTGTTTGCGGTCTTTACCAAGGTGTTCGCGATGGAGCGCGGCTTCCATCCACGAACCGCGAGCTACTACGCGATGTTCGACTACATCAAGCTCGAGACCGGGCTGGCGATCGGCGCTTTGATGTTCCTCGCGGGACTTGTCGGCATCGTAGTCGCGGTGCTGAGCTGGGGATCCGCCGGATTCGGCAACCTCGACCCGCGATTGACGATGCGCGAGATCATTCCGGCCGCGGTCTTGCTGACGCTAGGCGTGCAGACGGTCTTCGCGAGCTTTTTCCTGAGCATCCTCGGGATGGAGAAAGATCCGGCCGAGGGCTAACGACGGCGCTGCGATCAGCGCCAGCCAGCTCGCCGTCCAGACGATCACGACCGCATGCGTGGGCGCGTCCCACGCCGGGCCTGTCGCAGTCCCGACCGCCAGCGCTTCGACGGCGGCGATGCCGGCGAGGAGCCACAGGCGCTGCCACAAGGGCGGCGATGTGCGCAGGAAGAACCACGCGGCAAGGACGAGGACGCTGTAGTCGAGCTCGTGAAAATGAAGCGTCACCAGCGTGGTGCCGACGAGGCCGGCGGTGAAGACCATGTCGACGTCCCGCTTGTGCCGGTACGCGACGATGATCGCGGCCGCACCGAACAGCGCCCAAAGGAGGACCGTGATCGGTCCGAAGCCGAAGAAGTGGATCAGGGTGTTGACCGTGTGCGCGGAGTCGGCCTGGTTTTGCTGCAAGGCATTGACCCACGCGGAAACACCGGTCGTGCCGAGCGTCAGGGCGAACAGCGCTCCCACCACGACGCATCCAGCGGCCCAGCCCGCGATGGCGCGGATGCGGCCGCTTGCCAGCAGCACTACGGGCAGCATCCAGATCACCTGCGGTTTTAGCGCGGTCGCGATCGCGAGCACGAGGCCGGCGGCAACCGAACGGTCGTGCCTGACCAGCCACCACGAGCCCGCGACGCACGCGATCACGAGCGTGATCGGCTGGCCGTAGTAGAAGGCGGAGACGAGCGGCCACAACCCGATCGCGAGCAGGAGCAGTGCAGACTTGGCGATGCCCGTGTAGGGCGCGGCGATCTGCCATGCGAAGACGAGCGCCGCGAGCGACACCAGCGTCCAGATGAAATAGGCGACAGGCTCGCTGAATGCCGTCAACGGGGCAAACAGCCACGCCACGAGCGGGGGATGAACGTAGGTGTAGACGGCGTCGATGCGCTGCTGGCCAACTGGAAACGACGCCGACAGCGCGCGCAGCGTCGACTGGTCGTAGACCGTCGACCATCCGTAGCGCATGCCGGCTTGCGCGGCGACGTACATCATGCGCACGTCCTCGTGGATGGGCATGGCGACGTACAGCAAGATCCAGACTGCGATCGCATGCGCACCGGCCCACAGCGATGCGATCGCACCCGCCGCAAGCCAGAGCGGCGGCCGCTTCATGCGGTCGCGGGCTCGGGTTGGAGCGTAGCCGTGATGGCCTCGCGCTTCGGTCGGGGTTCGAGCGCGAGCAGCAGCAGGAATCCGGGTTCCCACAACAGGATCGGCACCGGCATCCCAATCGAGATCAGCTGTGCGGCTACGACTCCAACGAGCAGCCACAGCTTCATCTGCAGGCTCGGTTGCGAACGCAACACGATCCACGCGGCCAGCACCAGCATCCCGATGTCGTCCTCGTGCAGATAGTTCGCGGATCCGATCGTGCCGAGTATCCCGAGCGCGAAGACCAGATCGAGCCGGTCGCGCCGATACCACGCAAGTCCGATCGCGACCAGGCCGAATGCGAGCTCCGCGGCGGTCGCAACGGTGTTGTGGCCGAACAGCGAGGTGTACGTAAGCGGGCCCATGAACGGATTCGTGCGCGCTATCTGAAGCGAGTCAAACCAGGCGTGGACCCCGGAAAGTCCGAGCGTCGCGACTGAAGCGGCGCCCAGGATGGCGCCGGCGACGGCGCAGGCGACCACCGGGCGCCAGCGTCCGCTTACGAGTAGCGCGACGGGGACGAGCCAGGCGTCCTGAGGCTTCGCGAAGATCGCGAGCGCAATGCAGATGCCGGCGGCAAGCCATCGTTCCCGGTCGAGCAGCCACCACGCCACGCCGAGCAACGCGAGGGTCGTCACCACCCACTGACCCAGCCAGAACTGGTAGTGGATCGGCCACAGCGCCAGGCCCACGAGGATCAGCGTCGCCTTCGCGAACCGTGATCCGGGACACACCAACCACCCGGCGGCGATGAAGGCCGCGACGTTGACAATCGTCCAGATGAGATACGCGGCCGGGATAGGCATCCAGGCAAGCGGAACCATCACCCACGCCGCGGGCGGCGGCGCGACGAAGATGTGCATGGCGTCAACAAGGCTGCCGCTCGGACCGAAGCCGGCGGCGACTGCCTTTTCCAGGTTGATGTCGTAGATGTGCGACCAGCCGTACGTCAGTCCGATTCGCGATGCGATGACCCACACGCGAACGTCCTGCGCATACGGGTCGGTCGTGAAGTGATAGATCCAGCGCTGGACGCCGAAGATGACGGTGATCGCGGCCGTCAGGGCGGACGCGGAGAGCCATATGGGCGGGAGTCGGGTGGTAGACCGGTCGAGCACGGGCCGTAATTGTGGCGTTGCGGCCCCCGCCGAAATGCAGAATAGGCGCCGTTTCAATGGCCGCCACCCAGGAGCTCGAGAAACCCGTTACGGCGGCGACAAGACGGCCGGCCGCACTCCGAGCGAGTTCGGGGGGCGTGTTCCACCGCATGCTTCGAGATCCGCTGCTCCTGTCCTTCGCCGCTGGCGCGGTCATCGCCCGGATCGTGTTCTGGGCCACGACGAACCGCATGTTCGAGGACGGACTGACAACGATCACCCACGCGCGGAATGTTCCGCTCGGTCTCGGGCTCGTCCACCACGCCGGCGAGGGCCCGATCCACGGATTCACGTCGGCTCTTGGAGTCCTCATCCCACTTGCGGGCGAGCTCGTCCACGAGGGCGCCGGCATGACCGCGATGCGGCTCGCATCCCTCGCAGCTGTGTGCGTGGCGCTGGTTTACGCGCGCTTGCTGTGTCGCGACCTCGGCATCGGTGCGTTCCCGACCGTCTTCGTGCTCGCTTACCTCGCATTCGACCAGAACATGATCTTTTTCGGCATGTCGGGGATGGAGACCGAGGTCGCCGTCGCGATCCTTCTCGCCGGCGTGTATCACGTACATCGCCACGACTTCGTGGCGGCCGGAGTATGCCTCGGCCTCGCCCCTCTCGCGCGTCCGGAGTTCGTGCTGTGGGTCGCGCCGGCGCTGATCTACCTCGTGGCGGTCAACCGCGGTCGCGCATTCATCACTGGCGGTATAAGCGCGGCGCTCATCGCGCCGTGGGTCATCTTTACGACGCTCTATTACGGCTCGCCGATCCCTAACACGATCGTCGCCAAGAACAACATCTACCCGATCCCCTCGCTCTTCACCGACGGCTCACTCACTCCATGGCTCACGTGGCTCGGCGGTCAGCTGTCCGGCCACGCGGTGATCCTTCTTTTCAAGCTCGAGCCGTTCCGGGAGGTGTGGAGCACCGCGCTCATACCGCTTCCAGACGCCGTGTTGGCGGTCGTCGCCATCGCGGTCGTTTACTTCTTCGTGCTCGGCATGCTTGGCATGACGGCCCATCGCAGCATGTGGCCGGCAGTTGCGTTCCTCGGTATGTTTCTCGCGTATCGCGTGTACTTCATCCCCGCGATCAACTACTACGACTGGTACATGCCGCCGTTCCTGGCGTTGTTCATGTTCATCGTCGCGGTGGGGATGCAGCGCATGTCGTTGTCGATTTCGGTCGCCCCGAAAACGGTCGCCGTCGCGCTCGGCATCGCGTTTGCAGTCCACATACCGTTCAGCTTCGCCGTCGAGAGCAAAGTTCAAACGGTCGAGGACACGGTCCGCACCAACGTCGGCCTTTACCTGAAGGCCAACGTCCAGCCTGGTCAGTCCGTGGTGTCCGAGTCGGCCGGGTACATCGGCTTCTACGGCGGTCAGAAGCTCTACGACTATCCAGGCCTGACGTCGAAGGTCTCCGTCCACGCGCTGCAGGCGCTGCCTCCGGATCATCGGACGATCGCGGACTTGATCGCATCGCTCCAGCCCGACTGGCTCGTTCTCAGGCCGTGGGAGCTCGACAGCTTGCGCGCACGGTTTCCGGACGTCGCCTCGCGTTATGAGGTCGCGAAGGTGTTCGAGATGCCAGGGATCCCCGAGAGCCAGCTCGACACGCATGGGGCCAGTGGCGTCGAGTTTGCCGGCTACTCGCAGGTGAACATCGACATGAAGTTCACCGTGCTGAAGAAAACGGGTTAGTAGACCGGCGACTCCACGCTCACGGCCTCGAGCCACTTACGGCATGAGGTCAAGAATCGAGCGGCCTGCAGCCCGTCGAGCACGCGGTGGTCGAACGAGAAGCAGAGGTACATCATCGGCTTGATTCCGATCATGCCCTGCACGGCCACCGGCCGCTCGACGATCGCCTCCATCGTCAGGATGCCGGCCTGACCAGGGTTGATCACGGAGTAGCTGAACAGCGTCCCAAACGTGCCCGAGTTGTTAACAGTGAACGTTGCGCCCGCGAGCTCATCGGCCTTCAGCTGCTTGTTTCGAGCCCGAACCGCGAGATCGTTGACCGCGCGCGCGAGCCCGGCGATGGACAGGCTGTCCGCATGGCGGATCACGGGTACGAGAAGCGTGTCCTCCATGCCGACGGAGATGCCCAGGTTGATGTCGCGGTGGATGAGCAGCTCGGTTTCGTTGAACGTGGCGTTGACTTCACGATGCTCGCGCAGGGCCGAGATCGCGGCTGCCATCACATATGGCAGGTAGGTCAGGGAAAAGCCTTCCTGCTTCTGGAACGCCGACTTGCTGGCGTTGCGGTTGGCGACCACGCCCGACATGTCGACTTCCTGCGTCTGCCAGGCGTGCGGGATCGTCTGCTTCGAACGCGCCATGTTCTCGGCGATGAGCTTCCGTACGCGCGTGAGCTGGACGACCTCGTCGCCCTCGGCTGCCTTGACCGGCTGCGCCGGCGCCGGCCCCGATGGAGGTGGGGCGGCCTTGGACTTGGCCGCGAAGTTCTCGACGTCCTTCCGCGTCACGCGACCGCCCAGGCCGGTGCCGCTGACCTTGGAGAGGTCGACCTTCAGCTCGGAGGCGGCCATCTGCACGCCGGGTGAATAGCGGTGGCCCTCCTGCTGTCCTTCCCGCTCGCGGGGAGGTGGCCCCGCAGGGGCCGGAGGGGCTGACTCTGACACTTTCGGCGCTTGTGTCTTCGGAGCCGGTGCGGGAGCCTCCGGTGTCGCCGTCACGGCGCCGTCACCGGTCTCGACCACCGCGATCTCGGCACCGGCCTGCACCGTGTCGCCTTCCTTTGCCAGGATCTCCCGCAGGATCCCCGACACGGGCGCCGGCACCTCGGCGTTGACCTTGTCGGTGTCGACCTCGAGCATGGGCTCGAACTCGACGATCTTGTCGCCCGGCTTGACGAGCCACTTCGAGATCGTGCCCTCGTGCACCGACTCGCCCAGCTGCGGCATCGTGACGCGAGTCGTTTTGCCAGCCATCAGTAAGCGGCCAGGTCCTTCAAGACTTTTGTGATCTTGTCCGGCGTGGGCATGAAGAACTCTTCCATCGGCATGGCATACGGCATCGCGGGCACGTCGAGCCCGCCGAATCGCTTGACCGGTGCGTCCAGCCACTGCCACGCCTCATCCGCGATCAACGCCGCGACCTCGGACCCGATGGACACGCTGAGGTTGTCCTCGTAGAGCACCAGGCATTTGCCGGTCTTCTTTGCCGAGCTGATGATCGCCTCCTTGTCGAGCGGGTAGACGGTCCGGAGGTCGATGATCTCGACGCTCACTCCGTCGCCCTCGAGGTTCTTGGCCGCCTCTGC
>DASSLJ010000007.1:0-5733 GCA_035689585.1 Candidatus Dormiibacterota bacterium | reverse complement strand
GATGTGCGCAATTCTGCCTTCACCGCCGAAGGTGATCTGGCTCAATGCGACCAGCATCGACGCGATCGCAACGAGCGCAGCCGCCAGGCTCGTCAACGTCACAGCGAGGATCTTGCCGACCAGCAGCTGGGCGCGCGGCGCCGGCGTGAGGAGAAGGCTCTCCAGCGTCTTCCGTTCACGCTCGCCGGCCGAGGTGTCGAGCGCGGCGGAAAGCCCGCCCGTGAGCGACATCGTGATGAGGATGTAGGGCAGGAAGAAGCTGAGGAAGGAGTTCTGTGCCGCCTGCGTGGGCGAGCTCAATGGGTGGACGGCCACCGGCAGCGGATTCAGCACCGATGGATCCACACCGTGCTGCTGCAACGACGCGGCGACCTTGGCGGCGTCGTATTTGCTCAGCACCGTCTGAAACCTGACGTCTGCGAGCTGCGCGCTCTGCCGCGTCGGGTCGAAGTACTCGTCGGCGGCGCCGGATGTGAAGACGACGCCCAGGTCCACCTGTCGCTTCGCCGCCGTTGCCGGGTCACTGACACGCTCCAGCTTCAGGCCCGTGGCGGTGAAGAGCACGTCGAGACCAGGAGGGATGTCACCCGAGTAACCGACCGTGTAGACCTCAGTCGCGGTCCGCACCGACACCTGCGAGATCACGAACAGCACGATCGGAGTCGCCAGCGCCGCCAGCGCGATGGCGATCAGCGTGCGCCGGTCGCGCAGTATCTCCCGCATCTCCTTGCGGAACACGATGCCGGTCGAGTTCATCGAGCATCCTTGATGAGCGAGAGAAACGAATCCTCGAGCTCCGCCGATGCGCCCTTGACCTCGGAGGTCGCCCCGCTCGCGACGACTCGGCCCTCGTGGATGATTGCGACGCGATCGCAGAGTCGCTCGGCGTCATGGAGAACGTGTGTCGAGAAGATCACGCACTTACCGCGACCTTTCGACTCGACCATGAACTCGCGAATTTCCCGCGATGCGAGAACGTCGAGGTTCGACGTCGGCTCATCGAACATCAGGACCGCGGGGTCGTGGACGATCGCGCGGGCGATCGCGACCTTTTGCTTCTGTCCCGACGAGAGCGACTCCGCGCGCTGGTTGGCGAACGACTGCATGTCGAGCCGTTCGATCACGTTGTCGACGCGCCGACGGAGATCGCCGTCGAGGACTCCGGTCAGCTCGGCGAAGTACGCGATGTTCTCCCGCGCCGTCAGTCTCGGGTAGACGCCGATCTCTGCGGTCACGACGCCGACGCGGCGCCGTACCTCCTGAGGCGCCGTCCGCGTGTCGAAGCCGAGGACCTGAACCGAGCCGGCGTCAGGAGCCAGCAGCGTGCAGATCACGCGAAGGGTAGTCGTCTTGCCCGCGCCGTTGGGTCCCAGCAGTCCAAAGATCTCGCCCGACCGCGCGTCGAACGAGATACCGCGAAGAACCTTGTTGAGACCGAGTTGTTTTTCCAGGCGGTCGACCCGGACCGCCGTCTCGATCACTTCTTGTTGCGAGTGGTCTTCCTGGTCGCGGTGGAGCGAGGCTTCGCGGGCGGGGCCTTCTTGGTAGTGGCGGCTTTCTTGGCGGGAGCTTTCTTGACCGCCGCGGGCTTGGTCTTGGCGGCCGCGGTCTTGGTCTTGGCGGCCGCGGTCTTGGTGGCGGCCTTCTTTGCGGGTGCGCGTCGGGGCTGCGCGGGCTCTTTCTCTTTCGCGACCGGCTGCTCAGCCTCTGCGGGCTCGGCCTCAGGTGGTGTCGCCACGCCCATCGTGCTCGACAGCGTGCGATGACATGTCTCGCACGTGACGATCGTGCGCACCAGCGTGCCGAGGTGATGCGCCTCGGTGCGCAGGTTGCGAGGTCGCTGGCAGAAGTTGCAGTAACCGACCTCGGTCAGGACGTCCACATGTCCGGGGCGACGATTCATACGGGCTAACAAGTTACGGTAAACTCTCGGTCGAGCTCGCCTTTAAGTCCTGGCCTGCGAGCCAGGGAAGGAGATTTTTTCATGGCCGTCACGTCGCGACTGCGGCACATAGTCGAGTCGCAGCAGTTCTCGAGAACCCTGCTCGAAGACCTTTTCGCACGCGCCGACGAGATCAAGCGCGAGCCGCATCTGTTCATCGGCCGGCTCGCGGGGCGCGTCATGGCCGCGCTGTTCTACGAGCCGTCGACACGAACGCGTCTGTCGTTCGAGGCCGCGATGCTTCGGCTCGGCGGGCAGACGATGGGCACCGATAACGCACGCGAGTTCTCGTCGACCGCGAAAGGCGAGACGCTCGAGGACACGATTCGCATCGTCAGCGGCTACTCCGACGTGATCGTGCTGCGGCACAACGAGGAGGGCGCCGCTCGCCGCGCCGCGGCGGTCAGCGACGTCCCGATCATCAATGCAGGCGACGGACCGGGGCAGCACCCGACGCAGGCGCTGCTGGACCTCTACACCATCCGCGCCGAGCTGTCGCGGATCGACGGCGTACGCGTGGCGATGGTCGGCGACCTCGCCAACGGTCGGACTGTGCGGTCGCTCACGTATCTGCTCAGCAAGTTCAAGGACGTCAAGCTCTCGTTTGTCGCGCCGCCGCAGGTCGCGATGCGCGATGACCTGAAAGCGCACCTCGACGAGCACCACATCCCGTGGAGCGAGACCGCCGACCTCGATGCGGTGCTTCCCGAGGTCGACGTCGTCTACATGACGCGGATCCAGAAGGAGCGCTTCAGCGATCCGGCGGCGTACGAGGCGGTCAAAGGCACATATCGGATGGACAGGTCCGCGATGGCTCGCATGCGCAAGTACGCGATTCTCATGCACCCGCTGCCGAGGGTCGACGAGATCTCTCCAGACGTCGATGCCGACCCGAAGTCCGCGTATTTCCGCCAGGCGCGCAATGGCCTCCACGTGCGCATGGCGCTGCTCGATCGTCTCCTCACATGAGCGTCGTCGAGAGAAAGCTCAAGGCGACCGTGATGGACTCGGAGCAGATCCGGCGCGCGCTGCACCGAATCGCGCACGAGGTCGTCGAGCGCAACCGCGGCGTCGAGGACATCGTCATCGTGGGTGTCGTCAGCAAGGGCGACGCGCTCGCGTGCCGGCTTGCGATGATCCTGAGCAAGCTCGAAAACGATTCGATCCCCTACGGCCGCGTCGACGTCACGCTCCACCGGGACGACCTTCGAAGCCGGCCGGTCGACGGGCATCGAACGCTCACCGAGCTTCCAGACGTCGACGGCAAGGTGGTCGTCCTCGTCGACGACGTCATCCACCGCGGCCGCACCGCGCGCGCGGCGATGGACGCCTTGATGGACTTCGGCCGCCCACGGGCGATCCAGCTGGCGGTCCTTGTCGACCGCGGACATCGGGAGCTACCGATCCGGCCGGACTACGTCGGGAAGAACGTGCCGACGTCCGAGGACGAGCGCATCGAGGTGCTCATCGACGAGGAGGACGGCATCGACCAGGCGGTGATCATTGCCGAGTAAGCGGTTCGCCGCGCTTGTCCTCGAGGACGGTCGCGCCTTCGTGGGCAAACCTCTGGGTGCGGATGTCGCCGGCGAAGGCGAGGTCGTGTTCAACACCGCGATGACCGGCTATCAGGAGGTGTTGACCGACCCTTCGTACGCCGGGCAGATGGTGTGCATGACCTATCCGCTGCAGGGCAACTACGGAGTACGCAACGCGGACGCCGAGTCGGCGCGGCCGTGGGCGCGCGCTCTCGCAGTGCGCTGGGCCTGCCCGGCGCCGAGCCATCACTCGAGCGAGGCGTCGCTCGACGATTATCTGCGGCGCTGGGACGTGCCTGGCATCACCGAGATCGACACCCGCGCGCTGACACGCCACATCCGGATCCACGGCACTCAGCGCGCGGTGCTTGTGCACGAACACAACGCGCCGTCGCGAGAGCGTCTCGCGGAGCTTGGCGAGGCGGCCCGCCGAGTGACTCCGCTGGCGGAACAGGACCTGGTCGCCCAGACGTCACGGACGCGTCGCGAGGAGTGGCTCGACCCGCTGCCGGTCGAGCTGCGAACGCGACATCGCAGCGACGGCGACGGGTTGTTGATCGCAGTCGTCGACTACGGGATCAAGTCCAACATCCTGCGATCGCTGCGCGAGCGGGGATGCAAGGTCGTCGTCCTGCCTCACACCGCGACGTGGGCGGAGGTGCAGGCGCTGGGCGCGGACGGCCTCGTCCTTTCGAATGGCCCCGGAGATCCCGCGGTGCTCGACCGGCCGGTCGAGCTTGCGCGGGACGCCCTCGGCAGCATCCCTCTTTTCGGCATCTGCCTCGGCCATCAGATCCTCGCCCGCGCCGCCGGCGCGTCAACGTCGCGCCTTCCCTACGGCCATCACGGCGCCAACCATCCGGTCAAGGACCTCGACACCGGGCGCGTCCACATCACGAGCCAGAACCACGAGTTCCAGGTCGACGCGGCCTCGATCCCGGCCGGTGACTTCTACGTCTCCCAGCGCAACCTGAACGACGGTTCGGTCGAGGGTCTCGGCCACCGCACGATGCCCGCGTTCAGCGTCCAGTACCACCCCGAGGGCTGCCCCGGACCGCAGGACAACCAGCATCTCTACGACCGGTTCATCGACATGGTGCGCAGCCGCGCGCCCGTGGTCAGGGCGGTCGCGGGTATGAAGGAAGAGCCGCGGCCGCGCAAGGTCCTCATCCTCGGCTCGGGCCCGATCGTGATCGGGCAGGCCGCCGAGTTCGACTATGCCGGCACGCAGGCATGCAAGGCGCTGCGCGAGGAAGGCATCGAGACCGTGCTCGTCAACTCGAACCCCGCGACGATCATGACCGACGAGGACATCGCCGACCGCGTGTACCTCGAGCCACTGACCGTCGAAGCGGTCGAGCGCGTGATCGCGCGCGAGAAGCCGGACGCACTGCTGCCGACGCTCGGTGGACAGACCGGTCTCAACCTCGCCACCGACCTCGCCAATGCGGGCGTCCTCGAGCGGCACAACGTGCGTCTGCTCGGCGCGACGATCGAGACGATCCGCAAAGCCGAGGACAGGCAGGCGTTCAAGCAGATGCTCGAAGAGATCGGCGAACCGGTGCCGACGTCCAGCGTGTGCGAATCGATGGACGAGGTGCGCGAGTTTGCTCGCGCCAACGGACTCCCTCTCGTGATCCGCCCCGCGTACACGCTCGGCGGCACCGGCGGCGGGTTCGTCACGACCGACGCCGACCTCGAGCGGGTCGCCGCGCGTGGACTTGCCGCGTCACCGATCCATCAGGTGCTGATCGAGCGTTCGCTCTGGGGCTGGAAGGAGCTCGAGTACGAGGTGATGCGTGATGCAGCCGATACGTGCATCACGGTGTGCAACATGGAAAACCTCGACCCGATGGGCGTCCACACCGGCGATTCCATCGTCGTCGCGCCCGCGCAAACGCTGTCGGACCGCGACCACCAGATGCTGCGATCGTCTGCGATCCGCATCATCCGCGCGCTCGGCATCGAGGGCGGGTGCAACATCCAGTTCGCCCTCGATCCCAAGAGCTCGCAGTACTACGTCATCGAGGTCAACCCTCGCGTCAGTCGTTCATCCGCACTCGCGTCGAAGGCGACCGGGTATCCGATCGCGCGTGTCGCCGCGAAGGTCGCCGTGGGCAGGAGGCTGGAGGAGATCCGCAACGAGATCACCGGCCGCACTTTCGCCGCCTTCGAGCCGGCGATCGATTACTGCGTGGTGAAGGTCCCGCGATGGCCGTTCGACAAGTTCCCGGCCGGCGACCGACGGCTCGGCAC
>DASSLJ010000006.1:0-3672 GCA_035689585.1 Candidatus Dormiibacterota bacterium | reverse complement strand
CGGCGAGCGGGCCGAAAAGATGTGGGTGGGCACGTTCCACGCGACGGCGGTTCGCATCCTCAGGCGCGAAGCCGAGCGCATAGGCATCACGTCGAGCTTCGTCATTTTCGACGAGGACGACACGAGGGCGGCGTTGAAGCGGGTGCTCGACGAGCTGCGCCTCGACCCCAAGCGCTACCCGATCGGCGCCCTGAGCCAGCAGATCTCGCAGGCGAAGAGCGAGCTCAAGCGGCCGGATGACATTCCCAACCGCAGCTACAGCGACGAGATCCTGCGCCGCGTCTACGACTCCTACCAGGAGGTGCTGCGGCGCTCGGGCGGCCTCGACTTCGACGACCTGATCATGAAGCTGGTCGAGCTCTACTCGACCGACGAAGAGGCGCTGGCGAAATGGCGCGATCGCTTCCGCCACGTGCTCGTCGACGAGTACCAGGACACCAACCGCGCGCAGTACGTGCTCGTGAACCTTCTTGCGGCGGAGCACCGCAACGTCGCGGTCGTGGGCGACGACGATCAATCCATCTATCGCTTCCGCGGCGCCGACATCCGCAACATCCTCGATTTCCGCAAGGACTACCCCGACGCGCGCGTGGTCCATCTCGAGCAGAACTACCGCTCGAGCCAGGCGATCCTAGACGTCGCTTACAGCGTCATCCGCAGCAATCCCGAGCGCGCCGAGAAGCGGTTATGGACGCAGCGCGCAGGTGGGGAGAAGGTCGTGGCGACGCAGGCCTACAACGAGGTCGAGGAGGCCGAGTTCGTCGCCGACGAGATCGAACGCCTGCGCAAGACGGAGAACCGCGGCTACTCGGACTTTGCCGTGCTCTACCGCACCAACGCGCAATCGCGAGCGTTCGAAGATGTGCTCGCGCGCCGGCGGATTCCGTATCGCCTCGTCGGCGGCGTTCGGTTCTGGGAGAGGCGCGAGGTGAAGGATCTGGTCGCATACCTGCGCTTCTGCTTCAATCCCCAGGACGCGCTGAGCTTTGGGCGAATCGTCTCCGTGCCTTCGCGCAAGATCGGCAACGTCACGATCGAGGCGATCAACTCGTTCGCGCGCGAAGGCGATCCGGACATCGTGGCTCTGCTGGCTGATCCGTCACGGATTCCCGGCGTTCCGAAGACGGCGGTCGCACCGCTGCAGGGCTTTCGCGCCCAGGTCGAGTCGGTGCGAGCGACCATGGGCGTGCTCCGGCCGAGCGAGCTGATCGACCACATCATCGAAGTGATGGACCTGCGCCGCCACTATCTCGACGGGACGCCGCAGGGTGAGGCGCGTATGGAAAACCTCAACGAGCTGCGCGGTCTCGCCGAGAGCTTCGACGACCGCGACCCGGTGCAGGGCCTCGAAGACTTTCTGGCCGAGGTCGCGCTGGTCTCCGACGTCGACGCCTACGACGAGAACGGCGAAGGCGCGACGCTGATCACCCTTCACATGGTCAAGGGCCTGGAGTTCGCTGTCGTCTTCATGGTCGGCATGGAGGAAGGGCTGCTGCCTCACCAGCGCGCGCTCGACGAGCGCGACGCGAATCCATCGGCGGCCGGGGCGACGACCGAGATGGCTGAGGAACGGCGCCTGTGCTACGTCGGGATGACGCGCGCCAAAGACCGGTTGTATCTCAGCTGCGCGTTCCGCCGCCATCTTTATGGCCGCTCCCAGCCTGCTTTTCCAAGCCGCTTTCTCAGCGACGTGCCGCAGTCGCTTTTGGCCGCGCCCCGAGGAAGCGCGCCGGTCGCGCCGCCGCGGCAGGGCTACAAGGAGCGCTACGTCGAGCGCCAGACGCAGGCCGCGCCCGCAGCGCCACCGGTGCAGCGGTTCTCGAGCGGCGACCGGGTCACACATCCCGCGTTCGGCGCCGGCACGGTGGTCAAGAGCACGCTGACGCGCACCGACGAGGAGCTCCTGATCAAGTTCGACAAGGCCGGCCTGAAGATCCTGAGCGGCATGCTCGCGCCGCTGACGAAATGACGAAAAAGACGAACAAGCAGGTCGACCCCGCGGTCCGCGTCGAGGAGGTGCGCGAGCTCATCCGTCGCTATGAGCACGCCTACTACGTTCTCGACCAGCCGGAGGTGTCGGACGCCGAGTACGACGCGCTGTTCCTCGAACTGCGGCGCATCGAGGACGAGCGCCCCGATCTCCTGACGGCCGATTCGCCGACGCAGCGCGTAGGAGGCGAAGCGTCCGACCAGTTCGCGAAGGTGCGTCACCGGTCGCGGATGTTGAGCCTCCAGAACGCGTTTGACGAGGCCGAGATTCGCGCTTTCGACAAACGCGTGCGCGCCGCGGTCGGCGACAAGGTCGTGTACTGCGGCGAGCTGAAGATCGACGGCCTCGCGATGAGCCTCACGTACGCGAAAGGCCGGCTGCAGCGCGCCGCCACGCGCGGCGATGGCACGACCGGCGAAGACGTGACGGCCAACGTGCGCACGATCCGCAGTGTTCCCCTCGCCATCACACCCGCGAAGGGCCTGCCCGATGTGTTCGAGGTCCGCGGTGAGGTCTATTTCCCCATCGCGGGGTTCGAAAAGCTCAACCGCGAGATGGAGGCGGCGGGCCGGCCGCGGTTTGTCAACCCACGCAACACCGCCGCCGGCAGCGTTCGCCAGATCGATCCGAATGTGACCGCGAGCCGCGACCTGCAGACCTTCATGTACACGCTCGATCCCGCGGGCGCCACGAAATCGCAGTGGGAGGTGCTCAACACCCTGGAGGGTATGGGCTTCCGCGTCAACAAGAACCGCCGGCGGCTGAACTCCATCGACGAGGTGATCGAGTTTCACGCCGAGTGGCACCGCAAGCGCCATGAGCTCGAATACGAGATCGACGGCATCGTCGTCAAGGTCGATGGTTTCGATCAGCAGCTCGAGCTCGGTTTCGTTGCGCACTCACCGCGCTGGGCCATTGCGTTCAAGTACGCGCCCGAGCAGGCGGAGACCGAGGTCGAGGAGATCGCCTGCTACGTCGGCCGCACGGGTGTGTTGACCCCAGTGGCGCACGTCAAGCCCGTGCTCGTGGGCGGCGTGACCATCCGCAACGTGACCATGCACAACGAAGCACAGGTCAACGAGAAGGGCGTCTACGTCGGCGCGCGCGTGATGATCCACCGCGCCGGCGATGTCATCCCCGAGATCGTCAGCGTCAAGGACCCGAAGCCAGGCTGGAAGATGCCGGCGAAATGCCCGGTGTGTGGGGGAGACGTCGTCCGCGAGGAGCCGTACATCGCACACCGATGCATCAATCCGTTCTGTGGGGCTCAGCGTCTCGAGCGTTTGCGCCACTTTGCCGCGACGATGGACGTCGAGGGACTTGGCTACGCAACCCTGACGCAGGTCATCGACCGCGGCGTTGTCGAGGATCCGAGCGACCTCTACCGGCTGAGCAAAGACCAGGTGAAGGAGCTCGACGGTTTTGCGGACAAGTCGGCGCAGAACCTCGTCGATCGCATCGCCGCGAGCCGCCGGCCCGAGCTGTGGCGATTCCTGTGCGCGCTCGGCATTCCGGAGGTCGGCGATGCGACGGCGCGCCTCCTGGCCAACGACTTCGGCACCGTCGAGAACCTCAGTGCCGCAAGCGAGGAGCAGCTGCGCAACGTCGAAGGCATCGGTCCGAACATGGCGGCAGAGGTCAATCGCTTCTTTCGCGACCACGGCTCCGAGCTCGTGCAGAAA
>DASSLJ010000005.1:0-4594 GCA_035689585.1 Candidatus Dormiibacterota bacterium | reverse complement strand
CGAGGCCGGCATCCCGATCCTGCTCGTCGGCGACAGCCTCGGCATGGTGATGCTCGGTCATCCCACGACGCTGCCCGTCACTGTCGACGACATGCTCGTGCATGCCAAAGCCGTCTCGCGCGGCGCGCGGCAGGCGCTGCTTGTCGGCGACATGCCTTTCATGTCCTACCAGGTGTCGCCGGAAGAGGCGGTGCGCAACGCAGGTCGATTCATCCAGGAAGGCGGCATGCACGCGGTCAAGCTCGAGGGCGGCGGTCCCGCGAACGAGATCACGCGCCGCCTGACAGAGATAGGGATTCCGGTGATGGGACACCTCGGTCTGACGCCGCAATCGGTCCACGCCATGGGTGGTTTCAAGGTCCAGGGCAAGACCGAAGCGCAGGCCGCGCGCATCTCGGCAGACGCACGAGCACTGGAAGAAGCGGGCGCGTTCAGCATCGTGCTCGAGGGGATGCCGACCAAAGTCGCCGCGAACATCACGCACGAGCTGCGCATCCCGACGATCGGCATCGGCGCGGGCCCCGCGACCGATGGTCAGGTGCTCGTTTTCCACGACATGCTCGGGCTGACGACGGGCAAGGCGCCGAAGTTCGTCAAGCGCTACGCCAACCTCGCCGAACAGATCTCGCGCGCCGCGGGCGAATACATGGAAGACGTGCGAACGGGCAAGTTCCCGGGGCCCGAGCACGAGTACTCGACGAACGGTTCCACTCCTGCGAAGGATCGAGAAGAGGTCCGGTACGGGGGCTGACGTTTTCGAGTCCGCCGGCGCGATGCGTGAGGCGTCGCGGCGGTGGCGTCGTGAGGGAAAGTCAATAGGCCTGGTCCCGACGATGGGTGCGCTTCACGCGGGGCATCTGCGCCTGGTCGACGCCGCCCGACATGAGAACGACGTCGTCGTCACGAGCGTCTTCGTCAACCCGATCCAGTTCGGGCCACATGAGGACTTCGAGCGCTACCCGCGCGACTGGGATCGGGACCTTCGGTTGCTGAACGAAGCGGAGGTCGACGCCGTCTACCGGCCGGCGGTCGAGGAAATGTATCCGCCCGACGCGAGCACACGCGTGCACGTCGACGGTGTCGCCGAGCCGCTGGAGGGCGTGGCGCGGCCGGGTCACTTCGAGGGAGTCGCCACGGTGGTGATCAAGCTGTTCGGCGCAGTCGAGCCGGACCGGGCGTACTTCGGACAGAAGGATGCACAGCAGGTCGCGGTGGTCAAGCGCGTGGTCCGCGACCTCGATCTAGGGGTGGTGATTCGCGTCGTGCCGACTGTGCGCGAGCGCGACGGGCTCGCGCTCAGCTCGCGCAATGCCTACCTCAGCCCTGACGAGCGCAAGGCGGCGGTGAGCCTCAGCGCGGCCCTTCGCCAGGCGGCGGCGGCGTACGCAGAGGGCGAGCGAGATCCGGAGCGGCTGCGCGGCATCCTGCACGCGCGGCTCGGAGCCGAGCCGCTGCTGGCGATCGACTATGCGGAGGTCGTTGACCCGGCTACTTTTCGGAAGCCTGGGACGCTTGCGGTGATCGCGGCCCGAGTTGGAAAAACGCGGCTCATCGACAACCACGACCTCACGAAATCGTGGCCGGGCACTTCGGCAGGGGTGCGGTAATATTGACGTTCGTTTTGGCGGAGGCCGTTATGACGACCAAGACCACATCAATAACTTCTAGGGGGTTCGTATTTTGTCCACTGAGTCCGGTGCCGTCCTGACCAAGGATCAGATCGATCAGGAGGAGGTAACCGACCAGGACACATCGGCCGCGATGTCGATGGAAGACTACCTCCAGTACGAGGAGGAAGCGTTCAAGACCCCCAACCACGGGGACATCGTGGATGGGATCGTCGTCAGAGTTGACCCGGACGAAGTCCTGGTCGACATCGGAGCCAAAGCAGAAGGTGTCATCTCGAGCAAGGAGCTCGGGATGCGCGGGGAGATGGACTCGGCGGGTCTCGAGCCCGGCGACCAGATCAAGGTTTACGTCCTTCAGCCTGAGAACGAAGAGGGCAATGTCGTCCTTTCGCTTCGTCGCGCGCGCGCCGAGACCACCTGGATCGTCGCCGGCGACAAGCAGGCGGACGGAACGGTCATCGATGCCGACGTCCGGGAGCAGAACAAGGGTGGCCTGATCGTCAACATCCTCGGCCTGCGCGGATTCCTTCCGTCGTCGCAGGTCGCGCGCGCGTACGCCGGCTCGCTCGAGTCGCTCGTCGGCAGGCGCATCCCGGTCAAGATCCTCGAGGTCAACCGCAAGCGCAACCGGCTGATCGTCAGCCAGAAGGCCGCGGAGGACGAGGATCGAGCACGCAAGCGCGAGGAGCTTTTCAGCCGCCTGCAGACCGGGACGACGGTTCGTGGAACCGTGTCCGGCATCACGTCGTACGGCGCGTTCGTCGATATCGGTGGCGCCGACGGATTGATCCACATATCGGAACTTTCGTGGGACCGCGTCTCCAAGGTCACCGACGTTCTGCAGCTCGGCGAGGAGGTGAACGTCAAGGTCATCAAGCTCGACCCCGAGCAGACGCGCATCTCGCTTTCGCTGCGGCAGCTGCAGCAGGACCCGTGGGAGAGGCTCGTGCAGTCGATGCCTGTCGGCTCGATCGTCGAGGGCCAGGTCACCAAGACGAAGAAGTACGGGGCCTTCCTGCAGATCATGTCGGGAATCGAGGGCTTGCTTCACATCTCCGAGCTGTCGTGGGATCACGTGGAGCGCACCGAGGACGTGCTGAAGGTCGGCGAGACCGTGCAGGTCAAGGTCATCGGGATCGACACCGCACGCCGGCGGATCTCGCTGAGCCTGAAGCAGCTGTCGGCGCCGCCCGCGGCGATGGCGGCGACCGCTCACCGCGCGCAGCACGAGTACCCGAGCGAAGAGGACGAGTAACTCCGAACCCGGATAGTCCGGACTATCCGTGTTGTTCGAGCGGGAAACACCCGGATAGTCGCGACTATCCGGGGCCCAAGCTGCTCAGGCGCTGCGACGCAGGCGTGAAATAGGGGTCGATCTCCAGCGCGCGCTCGTATGCCCGCCTCGCCGCAGCGACGTTGCCCGCGTGCAGGTAAGCGTCGCCCAGCTGGACGTAGAGATCGGGGGTCGTCTCTCCGAGGTCGGCTGCCCTCTGCAGCTCGGTGAGCGTGCCGATCGCCCAGTGGTACTGCGCTTGAAGCGGGTCGACGCGGACCGCGAGATCGGAGCGGCCGCGCAGGTACCAAACGTCGGCAAGCACCGGAAACACGGCCAGCACGACTGCGGCCATGACGAGCGCGACGGCGACGATCGCGCGGACACCGGTGGCTCTTCGCGCGGGTTCGAGCGGCGGCTCGACGGTCGCCCACATCGTCCCGGCGAGCAGCCAGAACACCCCCGTCACCGGCGCCCAGTCGAAGTTGAACGCAACCCAGACCGTGTATGCGACGAGCGACGCCGCCAGTGCGGCGACGTCGGGCTCGAAACGCCGCAGCCATGCAGCGCGCCCGAGCACCACCATCACCCAGCCAAGCGCAGCGAGCCCTATCAACCCCTGTGTGGCCGCGATGTCGAGTGGTCCCGTGTGGATCCGGTCGAAGGTCACGAGCGACGCGTAGTCCTGGCTCAGGAAGCGCCCGAACGCGAGACCGGTCGTGTCCTCGCCCCAGCCGGTGAGCGGCCGAGCGGCGATCATGCGCAACGCATCCGCCCAGAGGTGAAGGCGCAGGTCGGGCGGGTCGTTATTGAGTACTCGGAGCGGTGACGCGAGCATGCCCACCATGCCGATGGCGATCACCGCGGCCGATGCGGCGATCGCCGCGATGGCCAGTCGCCCGCGAGTCGAGAACACGACCAGCGTCAAGACTCCCGCGAGCATCGCGACCGCACCGCTGCGCGATGTCGTCACCCACCATCCGGCGACGAGAACGACCACCGCCGCGCCCCAGGCGAACACGAACACGTCACGCCGCACCATCCGCTTGACCGCCAGTGGAAAAGCCATCGCCACCAGCGCGGCGAGGAGGTTGGCGTTGCCCAGGTTGCCGTCAGGCCGAAACGCCACGTGCCCCGCCCACTGCTGCACACCCTCCAGGCAGGAGACGGAGGTGCCGAAGACGAATCCCGCGACGAGCCATTCACGGTGAAGTCGATCCCGCACGAGCCAGGCCGCCGAAACCAACAGCGCGAGGTAGCTCAACCGCATCGGCAGGGATTCGTACCGGGCGTAAGAGCCGGCCAGGCTCAGGGAAAGGGAAATCGAGAAAGCAAAAGCCAAAAGCGCCGCTGCGGCCGAGGCCACCAGCGGCCATTTCAACGCTCCGAGGTCGCCGTACCGGCCGGCCACCAGCGCAAGCCCGAGGCCCAGGCACGCCCCGGCTACTACAAGTGAGGCACGAGGGAGCACATAAGAATCGCCTGCGATGGGTAGGAATACGACCGGCAGCGCCGTGGCCAGGGCCGCCGGAAAGTACCCGCTGAGCCGATTGAGGAGGCGCGCCATCGCGCCTAACTCTTAACCGAAATGGGTTCTGAGAGTTGGACGTTATATTAGGTGCAGATGTCTGCTACCCAGCCGGGTACGACTGAAGCAATCGAGGAGGTGCTGGCCCCACCTAGGTAAGTCGAG
>DASSLJ010000004.1:0-11911 GCA_035689585.1 Candidatus Dormiibacterota bacterium | reverse complement strand
GTACCGATTCTCAGCCAGGTCTCAGCTTGCTCTGAGGCCGGCATGAGAGCGTTATATACGCATATGGACTCTGTGCACGCACGCATCCGCGCGCGCAGCGTGGGTCTCGACCGGCTGAACACGGTCACGACGTGGATCGGCGTGGGTGCGTTCGCCGCGGTCGGCGTCTTCGCGGTCATCGCTGCGGCGACCATCCCTGGCAAGGCTGCAGCGAACGCCACCGCGACGACGTCCGCGAACGCGCCATCATCCACCGGCATCTCGTTCACTCATCACGACCACCATTCCTACAGCCCCATCTCGTCGTCGTCGGGGCCGCCGGTGGTCGTCACCGGAGGATCGCGCTAGAAGGACTTTTCCTCCAGCGAGCGCCCATCCGACTTTGGATTCGCGCGCGTCCTCTTATCTATGTGTGCGGGGCGCTCTGCAACGGCTCGAACGGGTCACAAACCACTAGGGCCTATCGCCTCTAAGCGTCCTGATCACCTCCCTTCACCGTGAGGGTTAGTTCACTCAGGCATGCGAAGGAGGTTGTTGACATGCTGAAGTACATCACTTTCATGCGCCTTACTGACAAGGGGCAGATGACCCCGCCAGAGAAGGTGGCTGATGTGTACAAGCAGATGCTTGCCATCACCGAGTCCTTCGGGGGAAAGACCCTCGAGATATGGACGGCGATGGGCAAGTACGACTTCGTGACGATCGCCGAGTTCCCCTCGGCGGACGCCGCGTTCAAGTCGCTGGTCAAGCTGAACCAGCTCGGGGTCGCCCGCTTGGAGGGCGCGCCGACCTTCCCGGTCGAGGCCTATCTGGCAGCGGCCGCCGAGAAGCGCGAACCGGTCCTGGTCTGACCGGCTGAGTCAGTGAGACGCGGGCGAGACGGCCGTTACGCCTCGCCCGCAATTGGAGCAACAGGAACATGCCGACTCTCACCGTCGAAGTTCGAGACACGAAGCCTCAGCCGTACCTTGGCAAACGTCTCCGCGCGCCTCTAACGGCCGTCGGGTCCGAGGTCCAGGCGGGCTTCGCCTCCCTCTACGCAAGGCTGACGAACATCGCCGTCCAGCCGGTCGGACCGCCTTTTCTGATCGCGGACGCGCCGAAGGACGGCTACCTGGACATGGAGCTGGGAGCGCCCTGCGCAAGGCCAGTCCAGGCGAGTGACGGCTTCGATGGGGCGATGCTGCCCGGTGGCAAGGTGGCAGTGACCGTCCACCGTGGCGCTTACGACGCCATCGACAAGGTGTACACGGCTCTCGCCGAGTGGATGTCGTCGAACGGCGTCTCACCGAACGGGCCGCCACGCGAGGTGTACCTGTCAGGGCCTGGCGAAGAGCCCGTGACCGAGCTCGTCTGGCCGATTCGCTAGCCGCTCACCTGGCGGTCGGTGAGGGGGTTCTCGTAAGCTCGTCGCGCCTTGAAACCCATCGCGGACGGCGTCTGGCAGCTCGACGGCTTTCCCGCGCACACGGTCAACGCCTTCTTTGTGGACGGGATCCTGTTCGACTGCCGCACGCGTTGGGCGGCAGGCGGGATCGCCCGCCAGCTGCGCGGCCACAGGGTCTCGGTGATCGCCCTGACGCACGCGCACCCGGATCACTGGGGATCGGCGGCAGAGCTGAGCGCCGGCTTCGGCGCGCAGGTGGCGGTGCACTCTGCGGACGCGGCGATCGTGACCACCGGCGAGATGGCCGGTACCCACCTGGCGTTTCGGCTGGGCAAGCGGTTCATGGAAGGCGGTGCCGTGCGTGAGATCGTCGAGCTGGAGGACGGGGACCGGGTCGGCGACTTCACCGTCCTGCACACCCCTGGCCACAGCGCCGGGCACGTCGTCTATTTCCGCGAATCCGACGGGCTCGCGATCACCGGAGACCTTTTCAGCACGATGGACTCCTGGTCACGCCGGCTGCGGATCGCCGAGCCGCCAGCCCACCTCAGCATCGACGCCGAGCAGAATCGCCGGTCGATTCAAAGGCTCGTCGAGCTGCAGCCCTCGCTCGTCCTGCCGGGACATGGCCCGGCGCTGAGGGACATGAGCCTGCTCGCCGACTTTGCGACTCAGGCCGCGCCCGCAGGCGGAATTACGGAAACAGCCGCGTCAGCAGCCGGCTGAAAAACCGGAATCGCGGCGGCGGCTGGTCTACGGGCTGAACCGACGCGACGGCTTCGCGGGTGATGACGGCCAGCGTGTCGGCGGTCTGGCCGGCCGGGTAGATTGGAGGGAGGATCTCGACCAGCACCCGCCTGCGCAACCAGAGCGGTCTCGTCCCTGATACCCGCACGGGAACGATGGGTACGTTCGCCTCGATCGCGGCTTTCGCGAATCCGCGGTGAAAACGCAGCGGCTCGGCTTCGCTGTTCGCATAGCGGCCTTCGGGAAAGAACCCGACCGCGCCCCCGATGGCCAGGCAGGCCTGGATCACGTGTGAGGCCGGAGGGATCCCGTGACCCTTTGTCACCAACGGCAGCACTCCTCCGATCAGCCGGCCCATGAACCAGCGAAAAGAAGAATCGGTGACGAAGGTCGCGTCCGCCACGAAATTGATCCGAGGCGAGCGTGGAAACGCGATCACGAGCAGCGGAGCGTCAAGCCAGCTCAGGTGGTTGGCGGCGACCACGAACGGCCCGGATGCGGGAACGTTGGCGGTGCCGCTGATCTGGACCCGAAAGAGGACCCTTAAGACTTCATCCGCTATCGCCCGCAGCACGCGGTACGACCATCGCGTGCCGTACGCGTCGATGAGGCGAAGGACGCTTGTCTCCGAGCTCGGATTGGGGTTGACCTGATCGCTTGTCGGACCGACCGATGCTGCCATCGTCTTGGATCGTGCGCGGATCGGCCCTCCGCGTCGCGGGCCGCTTGACCTTTCCTTACCGGGACTAAGGGCGGTTGGCAGCGTCCCGGATGGTCGCGAGCGGGCCGTGGACGAACCGGAACAGCTTGATCAGGCCCGGCAGGTAATCGCCCAGCAGCCGGCGCGGGTTGAGCATGGGAGGAAGGGGTTCGGTGTGCTCGAAGACCCGGGTCGCGAGGAATCTCCAATTCGGACGGCCGGCCGCGGCGCTGCGCAAGACCTCGAATTGACTGAACGGTACGTAGCGATCCCTCTCGTCGTGGAGCGCCCAGATCGGGACCGTCAGCCGGTCGATGACGCTCTCCGGTGACAGCGCGGCGAGCATGGCGGGCAGGTCTTCGATGGCGCTAGTCAGGGAAGCAATCCGACTCGGGTCCCGATTGCGGAGCAGGGCGAGGATGTTCCTCGCACGCGGGCCAACAGACCCGGTTTCGATTCGTGAAACGGCCTGGAGCGGCGTCTCGCGGCCGGCGTCAAGCGCGGACTCGAGCAGCTCCCTGTCGGGGTCCGGAAGGGTGGCGACAAGACTCGCGGCGATCGCGTACTGGCTGGGAGGCATCAACAAGGTCCCTTCAGTGGTGGCCGCGGCCAGCATGTCGTTCAGCCGGAAGTACGCTCCCATCGCAGCGACGAACGCAACGCGTCCCTGGAGCCGAGGATGAGCGGCGGCCAGCAGGGCGAGGCTGCCTCCCAGCGAGAAGCCAATGAGGCCCACGGGTGCATCGATGACGCCGTCGAGCCCAGGCAAGACAAGCGCCGCGTGGACCAGATCGTTGACGGCGTCCCCGCCGAGGACGAGGCGCCGAAGCCGGCCAAGCTCTGGGACCAGCACGGCGAACCCGCAGGACGAGACAGAGCTGGCGGCTTTTTGAAGCAGCTCGTAACGCCGCCCTTCGCGCAGGGCGCCGAGCGCCAGGACGATGCCGGGCGATGGGCCGCACTCTGGAAGGAACAGGTCCGCCTTGAGGTTGTCGACATCCAGCCGTCTGACCTGCGGCAGCCTCAAGACACGTTGCCCGGGCGGCAGCAGTAGCGAGGCAAGGATGGCGGCGGACGACAGTCCGTCGGATGCTGCGAGCAGGCGGGCCGAACGGCCCTGGCCGCGGCCCGTGGATTGCGTCATATGTGCAACAGAGGATTAAAGATGACCACCCAGCCAATCATCTCTAGAGCGATCCTGGCGATTTGCGTGCTGGCGGCGGGAGTCGCGTTGTGGGTCTTTCCCGCGCTCTTCTTCCCGGCCCCCGGTGCGAATGACGCACCCATTCTGTGGAACCTGCCGCTGCCCGTTGTCGGCCTCACCTTGGTCGGCAGCCTCGTCGCCGCCGCAAGAAGTCGCCAGAGAGGTGACTCGAAGACGGGAAGCATTGCCCTCGGCGTCTACCTGATCGGCGTCGCCGCAGCGTTCGTGATCGGGCTCGTGGTTTTCGCGAATCTCAGCAACGATCGCTACTGGCCGTTCCTGCTCTCTCCGGTGGTGTTCGGTTCGGCCGGCATTGCCGTCCTCGCCGTGGCGGTTGCCGGGCAGCGTCCGTCGTCGAGTGAGCTGATAGGCGGCGCAGTGATCGGTGCGATGGCCACGGTTGCCCTGGTGCTGTGGATGCTGGCGCGCGGCGCCCGCGACTGGCTCCTGGCTCCATATGGATTCGACATCTGCCTGTTGATCGCGCTTGAGGCAGCCGTCGTCTTCTTCGTCGGCGGCTGGTGGCGGTCCACGCCATCGATGGCTCACGTTTGAGCGTGCGACCTGGTGGCGACGTCACCTCGCGCCGCAGTCGTGACGGGCGCGAGCCGGGGGATCGGCCGGGCCATCGCGACCCGGCTGGCGACGGCCGGAGTCGCGGTCGGTCTGACCGCTCGTGACCCCGCGACACTGACCGCTGTCAGCGACGAGATCCGGCTCGCAGGTGGCAAAGCGGTCGTCGCCGCCGCTGACGTCAGCGGCTGGGAGCAGGTCCAGGCCGCATCGCGCCGGATCGAGTCAGAGGTCGGACCGATCGACCTCCTCGTCAACGGCGCGGGGATGGCCGCCGGCGGCAACCTATGGGAAGCCGACCTTGCCGATTGGTGGCGCGTCATCGAAGTCAACCTCCGAGGTGCCCTGAACTGGTCGAGGGCGTTGCTGCCGGGCATGGTCGAGAGACGCCGTGGCCGCATCGTCAACGTCGCCGGCTATGTCGGCATCCGTCCATCTGGCGCGGTGACGCCATATGCGGTCGCGAAGGCGGCGTTGATCCGCCTTACCGACAGCCTCGCGGAACAGCTCTCGGCGACGCCTGTCAAGGTCTTCGCGATCGCCCCCGGCACCGTGCGAACCGAGATCACGCTCTCGCTGCCCGCATTCGCCGATTTCACGGACTGGGATCCGCCGGCGTTGGCCGCCGATCTTGTCGTCCGGCTAGCGTCGGGAGACGCCGATGCGCTGAATGGGCGTCTCCTACACGTCCGCGACGACCTGGACGAGATGTTGGCCAGAGCCGAAGAGATCAACGCCCTGGACCTCTACCAGCTCAGGCTCTACAAGCATCCGGGCGACCGCCGGCCTTGAACGGACGAGCTCGCGAGATCGCCCTTAATTCGATTCTGCCGGGGTAAGTTCGCGCTAGCATCGCTGCCCGCAAACATGCAAGCTCTCGACGAGGCGGCGGCGCGCCGCGCTCAGCTGGCCGAACTGGGCATGGCGATCGGCAGCCGAGCCGAGGAGATCTACGCCCGGACGATCGCCCTCCTCTACAAGAACAGCCCGGCGCCTGCCTCGAGCAACAGCTACCTCGACTACCGCTGGGGCCGGAGCGTGTTCGGGACGCTGCTCATCGCCAGGTGGCTCGTCTGCGGCCTCACCGCGGACAAAGCGGAACTCGAGTACGTGACACTCAGCGGCGCGGCGGCGGCTCGCGAGGGGGTGCCCCTGGTCGAGACGACGCGCGGCCACCATCACTGGCGGCGGACGCTGATCGAGGTGGTGCGGGAAGAGGGGAAGCGGCTCGAAATCCCGCGTGGTGTGATCGAAGAAGTGGTCCAGACGGTCTACGACAACTCCGATGCCAGCCTGGTCCGGATCGCCGACGCCTATGACCGCCAGCTGCGCGAGACCAACGCGCGGCTGACTCGAGCCAGCCAGTTCAAGTCCGATTTCCTCGCCAAGATGAGTCACCAGCTGCGCACCCCGCTGACCGCGATCATCGGCTTCTGCGAAGTCCTTCTCGGTGGAATGGACGGCGAGCTGACGCCCGAGCAGACGGAGGACGTAACGCAGATCCACAAGAGCGGCTACGTGCTGCTCGAGTTGGTGAATGACATCCTCGATCTGTCCAAGATCGAAGCGGGCAAGATCGAGATTGCGATCAAGGACGTCGAGCTGCACGAGGTCGTGGAGCAGGTGATCGCGACCCTGGTCAACATCGCCGAGGCGAAAGCACTTCGCCTCGGTTCGGAGCTGTCGCCGGCGACCGACATCGTCAGGGCCGACCCGAGTCGATTGCGTGAGGTCCTGACCAACCTCGTCTCGAATGCCATCAAGTTCACGTCCGCGGGCTCGGTGACCATCACGAGCGCGGCCCGCGACGGCATGGCCGAAATCTCCGTGAACGACACGGGCATCGGAATCGCGGTCGAAGCGCGCGACCGCATCTTCGAAGAGTTCAAGCAGGCAAACGATCAGATCTCGCGTACGTACGGTGGAACCGGCCTCGGACTGTCGATTGCACGCCGGCTGGTGGAGCTGCAGGGCGGCCGCATGGGTGTCGACTCAGTGATGGGAAAGGGCTCGCGCTTCTGGTTCACGCTGCCGCTCGCCCATACGCCGAACAGCGCCGCCTCGTGTTGAGTTGACGCTCTAGACAATCCCGGTTCGCGGTCTGCGCGACGATATCCGGGTGACCAAGCTCTCACTCGACGGATACAACTCGATTCCGCGTGTTGCCTCGATGGTCCTGTCGCCGGACGGCAAAAGGCTGGTGCTGTCCGTTCAGACGCTGAGCGCCGACTCGACCAGGTTCGTCACCTCGCTGTGGGCGGTTCCGAGCGATGGAAGCTGCGAAGCGCGCCGGCTCACGTTCTCCGACAAGGGCGAGGCGAACCCCACGTTTCTCCCGGACGGCTCGCTCGTATTCAGCTCCGGTCGAACCGATCCCACGGTCAAAGAGGACGAGGCGGACGCCCGCTTGTGGGTGCTGCCGGCGGCGGGTGGCGAGGCGCGCGCCGTCCTCACCGTCCCGGGTGGGATTCGCGCCATCGCCGCCGCCCGCAACGCGGACACGATCGTGCTTCGCGCCCAGGTGTTTCCCGACCAGGCCGACATAGCGGCGGACGCTGCAAAAGGCAAGAAACGCAAGGAAGCGGGCGTGAGCGCGATCCTCTACGAGACGTTTCCGATCCGTTTCTGGGACCACGATCTCGGTCCGCGCTGGAGCCGTGTGCTCCGGCTGCAAAACGTGGCGACGGATCGTCAATCCCAACCAGAGCACTTGGCGGGCGATGCCGTCAACAGCCTGGAGGAGTCTGACGTCGCCGTGTCTCCCGACGGTTTGTCGGTCGCCATGATCTGCAGGCGCGACGTCGGACGGGGTCAGAATGTCGGCGACCTCGTGATCACTCGCGACGGCCGGCGGATCACGACGCCGGGCGACGATTACGACTTCGCCGAGCCGCAGTTTTCGCCGGATGGTCGGAAGATCGTGGCCGTCGTGAAAGACCGGGGCACGCCGGAGCGGGCGCAGCGCCATTTCCTGTGGCTTGGCGATGCCGAAACCGGCCGCGGAGAACGTGTTGCGAAGGATTTCGCCCAATGGCCGGCGGAGCCCCAATGGGCTCCTGACGGGTCGGCTGTCTACTTCGTTGCAGACCAGGCCCTCAATCGACCGATATTCCGGCTCGACATATCGACTTGTGAAGTCCGCCAGGTCACGCGAGAAGGCGCATTCTCCTCGGTGTTCCCCGACCCGTCCGGTCGATTCATCTACGCGCTTCGGAGCTCGTGGAGCTCACCGATGGAGGCGGTACGAGTCGGTCTCGACGGCACCGTCGAGTCTCTGCCTACTCCTGGGTTTCCGTTTGAGCTGCCCGGCGCCGTCTCGGCGGTCGAGTCGGTCGCGGCCGATGGGACGAAGATTCACGGCTGGCTCGTGATGCCGAAGGGCGCATCGCCGGAAAAGCCCGCGCCGCTTGTGCTCTGGATACACGGCGGCCCGTTCAACAGCTGGAACTCGTGGAGCTGGCGCTGGTGTCCGCATCTGCTTGCGGAGCGTGGCTACGCGGTGCTTCTTCCCGATCCAGCACTATCGACCGGCTACGGCCAGGAGTTCATCCAGCGCGCATGGGGCGTCTGGGGCGACGTGGTGATGAAGGACGTCTTCAGCATGCTCGACGACGTTGTGGCGCGGCCGGAAATCGATGAAACGCGCGTGGCAGAGATGGGCGGATCGTTCGGGGGGTACATGTCGAACTGGGTCGCCGGCCACACCGACCGATTCCGGGCGATCATCACTCACGCGAGCCTGTGGTCGCTGGACAACTTCCAGGCGACGACCGACCGGCCGGATTTCTGGGAGCACCAGTTCGGGTCGCGCGAGGAACATCCCGAACGCTATTTCGCGGCATCACCCGATCAGGCGATCGGCAACGTGCGCACGCCGATGCTCGTGATCCACGGCAACCAGGATTACCGGGTGCCGATTTCGGAAGCGCTGCAGCTGTGGACCGATCTGCGCCGCCACGAAGTTCCGTCGCAGTACCTGTACTTCCCGGATGAGAACCACTGGATCCTCAAGCCGGGAAACGCAATGGTCTGGTACCAGACCGTCCTGGCGTTTCTCGACCATTACATGCTCGGCAACGAATGGAAGCGACCGGAGCTGCTCTAGCCAACAGCAGATGCCCGGGCATAGGAGCTGTTTGACCGGTCAGTTAGACTTGGGTGGTGCCGAGGGCTGCCGGTGAGGTCCGCGCCAACGTCGCGTCCGACCGCCGCGTCGACCTGATCCGGGCGGCCTACCGGCTTTTCAGCGAGAAGGGCGTCCACCGGATCTCCCTCGACGAGATCGCCGCGGCCGCCGGGCTCAGCAAGGGTCTGGTCCTCTACTACTTCAAGACGAAGGAGAACCTCGTCCTCGCGACCATGCGCTGGGCGGTCGACGGGACCGCGGAGCGGGTGCGCCAGGCGATGGCGATGGCCGGCACACCGAACGGCAAGGTCGTGGCCATGATCGACGGAATCTGGTCCGGAGCCGAGACCAACCGTCGTTTCTATCTCCTGTATCTCGATCTCGCCGGTCACGCGGCGCGGCTCAAGCACTTCACGGAGCTGAGCGCGACCTTCCATTCGGTGGTCAACGCCCTTTACGCGGAGGTCATCGCCCAGGGCGTGGCCGAGGGCGCCTTCGCGGGCGACGATCCCGAGGAGGGGGCGTCCGCGCTCAGGGCGATCATCGACGGGTTCTTCCTCCAGTGGCTGCAGGAGGCGGATTGGGAACGGCTGCATCCCTGGTACCGGGAGGCCTGTAAGCGGGCCGCCCTGACCTACCTCACGCGCGTCCCCGGTTCCCCGGCGCCGTGAAATTCATTATTGACTTTGACTGACCGGTCAGTCTAAGCTTCGGGCATGGCCGTGGCGGCCGGCTCGAGATTCGATGAGGCGCTGACTCATTGCACCGAGCTGGTCGACGACCTGACCTACCCCAGCGTCCGGCGCTGGCGCGAAGAGCATCCCGGCGGCCACGCGGTCGGCCACTTCCAGGTCTACTTCCCCGAGGAACTGATCCACGCCGCCGGCATGCTGCCGGTCTCGGTGATGGGAGCCGGCTCGCGGCTTGAGGCCAAGCAGGCGGACTCTCACATCGGGTCGTTCATCTGCTCTATCTGCCGGACGTCGCTCGAGCTCGGCTTCAGCGGCCGCCTCGGCTTCATGGACGCCTTCTACACGACGCCCATCTGCGACGTGGCCCGCAACCTTGCCGGCATCTGGGGCCGCAACTTCAAGCAGGGCACGGCCGAGATTCTTTACCTCCCGCAGAACGCGAACTCCAGGCACGCCGTGCGATATCTGTGCGACGAGTACGAGCGCGTGCTCGCGGACCTCGAACGAATCGCGGGCCACGCCATCAGCAACTCCGACCTACGACGCAGCATCGACGTCTACAACGAGAACCGCCGCTTGCTGCGGGAGATCTATCGCTTCAAGCGCGAGACGCCGTGGCTGCTGTCGACGACCGAAGCCTATGTGCTAGCGCGAGCGGGCACGGTGATGCCGCGCGAGGAGCACAACGAGATCCTGCGCGCCGTGGTCGCGGAGATTCCAAACAGGCCGGGGCGCCGGCAGGACCGCGTGCGCGTGATCTTCGAGGGCGGCTTTTGCGAGCAGCCGCCCCTCGACATGCTCCAGCTGATCGAAGAGGCGTGCTACATCGTCGACGACGATCTGCTGATCGGCATGCGGTGGATCGTCGACGACGTACCCGACACCGGTGATCCCCTGCTCGCGCTGGCGGAAAGCTACCTCGAGCGTTCGAGCTTCAGCTGCGTGCAGCACGACGATCGCAAGCCGAAAGAAGAGATGCTGCTGCGCCGATTCGAGGAAGCCGGCGCTCAGGCGGTGATCCTCGCGGCGGCCAAGATGTGCGAGCCCGGGCTCGACGAGCAGGTTGCGTACCAGAAGTCGCTCGAGGAAAAAGGCATCCCGTTCCTCCTCCTCGACTTCGAGGAGAAGATGACCGCATTCGAGCGCATGCGGATGGAGGTCGAGACCTTCGTGGAATCGATCTTGTTCGACTGATGGCCATGCTCGCCGACCAGCTCGTGGGACGCGGCCGGCGCGACGGCAACCGGCTCTTCAAGGAGTGGTACGCCGAGCTCGACGCGGCGGCCGAAGCAGGTGAGCCGACGGCGTACGTCTTCGTCATGGGCTCGGTGGCCGAAGTGCTTCGCGCATTCGATCTGCACGTCGTCTTCCCGGAGATCAACTCGCTGCAGATGGCGGTGCGAAAGGTCTCCCTTCAGTACCTCAACAAGGCCGAGGACTATGGCTACTCGACCGACGTGTGCGGCTACGTGAAGGCCGATGTCGGGATGCAGCTCGACGAGCGCAAGCACCCGAACGGCCGCATCCCCAAGCCTTCGATCGTGGTCGCGACCAACATGTGCAACACGTATGTCAAATGGGTCGAGATCTGGCAGCGCATGCACGGCTGCAAAGTTTTCGTCCTCGACATTCCAGGCCAGCGAGGCATAGGCTGGAGCACCGCTCCAGGAACGCCGCAGTTCGAGAACGACCGCCGGTACGTGCAGAGCCAGCTCGAAGAGCTGATCGCGGCCTGCGAGTCGGTCACCGGCCGGCGGTTCGACATCTCACGCCTGCAAGAAAGCC
Source organism: Candidatus Dormiibacterota bacterium (assembly GCA_035689585.1). Lineage (GTDB taxonomy): Bacteria > Chloroflexota > Dormibacteria > Dormibacterales > Dormibacteraceae > 40CM-4-65-16. The sequence continues at coordinate 697 of DASSLJ010000004.1, read as the reverse complement.
TCGCCCATGTCAACCGCATGGCCGCGGCATGGAAGGCGGTCCTCGCGCTGAACCAGCACGTACCGGCTCCATTCAATGCGATGGCGGACGGCCTCACGTACATGGGTGTGCTGAGCGCTTACCGCGCGACGGCGATCGGCGCGGGGTACATGGAGCAGCTGCGGGAGGAGATGGAGCACAAGGTGCGATTCGGCATCGGCACGATCCCCGAAGAGCGCTTCCGGCTCCACGGCGTCGGGCCGGCTTGCTATTCGTACTTCCGCCGTTTCCTCGAGCTGTTCCAGGACTGGGGCGCGGTCTACGTCAACTCGGAATACCTCGCCTACGCGGGTGGCGGACTCGACCTCGGGATTCGGTTCGACGTCGAGCGACCGCTGGAGAGCCTGGCCGAGCAGCTGCTGATCACCGGCCGGCGGTCGATGTCGAACATGTTCTTCAGCCAGGATCAGCTCGCCGACGTGGTCAAAGCGTGGAAGGCCGACGGCATCGTCTATCACTCGGTCAAGAGCTGCAGAACCGTCAGCACCGGTATGGCGGACAGTCGCGAGTTCGTGACGCGCACCAAGGACATCCCGGCGCTGTTCATCGAGTCGGACCTCGTCGACCCGCGTCTGTGGTCCGAGGCTCAGTTCAAGAACCGGATCGACGCCTACTTCGAGGCGCTCGGTGCGCGCAAAGCCGCCGCCGCCGCGGCGGC
>DASSLJ010000003.1:0-8687 GCA_035689585.1 Candidatus Dormiibacterota bacterium | reverse complement strand
CATCGCGATTACCTCGAAGCGGGCGCCGACATCATCACGACCAACACCTTCACGGCGACTCGCATCTCGCAAGCCGATTACAGCCTCGAGGACCACGTGTATGAGATGAACCTCGCCGGCGCGCGACTCGCGCGCAAGGCCGCGGACGAGTACGAGAACCGTTTCGTCGCCGGTTCACTCGGTCCGACCAACGTCACGCTGTCGCTATCGCCGAAAGTCGAGGATCCGTCATTCCGCGAGATCACCTTCGACGAGCTGAAGGACGGATACGCCGAGGCGGCGCGAGCGCTCAAGGAAGGCGGCGCCGACATCCTCCTCATCGAGACGATCTTCGACACGCTCAACGGCAAGGCGGCGATCGCTGCCGTCAAAGAGGTCGCGCCTGAAATTCCGCTCTTCATCTCCATGACGGTCGTCGACCGCAGCGGCCGCAACCTCTCGGGCCAGACCGTCGAGGCGTTCTGGACGTCGATCGAGCACGCGCAACCATTCGCGGCCGGGATCAACTGCTCGCTCGGCGCCAACGAGATGCGCCCTTACATCGCTGCGATGGCGCGTGTCGCGCCGGTCTACGTCACGTGCTACCCGAATGCCGGCCTGCCCAACGCGTTTGGCGGATACGACGAAGAACCTCCGACGACGAGCAAGCTCCTCCAGGAATTCGCGGAGGCCGGATATCTCAACGCCGCCGGCGGCTGCTGCGGCACCGGTCCGGAGCACATCCGCCAGATACGCGAGGCGATGAAGGAGCTGCCGGCCCGCCGGCTGCCTTCACGCGAGCCGCGCATGCGGTTTTCCGGCCTCGAGCCGTTCGAGATCGGCCCGGATTCCGGATTCGTCGTCATCGGGGAGCGCACGAATGTCACCGGGTCGATGCGGTTCCGCCGCCTGATCGAGTCCGACGACTTCGCCGGTGCGGTCCAGGTCGCTCTCGACCAGGTTCGGGGCGGCGCCAACCTGCTCGACGTCAACATGGACGCAGACCTCCTCGACTCGGAGGAGGCGATGGTCCGATTCCTGAATCTGATCGCAACCGAGCCTGAGGTCGCGCGCCTGCCCATCATGGTCGACAGCTCCAAGTGGTCGGTGCTCGAGGCGGGGTTGAAGTGCCTGCAGGGCAAGGGCGTCTGCAACTCGATCAGCCTGAAAGAGGGCGAAGAAGTCTTCCTCGAGCACGCGCGCAAGGTCCGCGAGTACGGAGCGGCCGCCGTCGTGATGGCGTTCGATGAGCGCGGTCAAGCCGACACCGTCGAGCGCAAGATCGCGATATGCGAGCGCGCGTACAGGCTTCTCGTCGAGAAGGCCGATTTCCCGCCCGAGGACATCATCTTCGACCCCAACATCCTGGCCATCGCGACCGGCATGGAAGAGCACTCGCAGTACGCGAAGGCGTTCATCGAAGCCACGCGTCAGATCAAGCGTCTGTGCCCGGGGGTGCGCGTCTCCGGCGGCATCTCCAACCTCTCGTTCTCGTTCCGCGGCAATGACCGCGTGCGCGAGGCGATCCACTCGGCCTTCCTCTACCACGCGATCCGCGCCGGGCTCGACATGGGAATCGTCAACGCCGGCCAGTTGGTCGTGTACGAGGACATTCCGCGCGACTTGCTGGAGATGGTCGAGGACGTCATCTTCGACCGGCGGCCCGACGCGACCGAGCGCCTCGTCGACTTCGCGAAATCAGTTTCCGGTGAAGGCTCGAAGCGCACCGCCGATCTCTCGTGGCGCGAAGGGTCGGTCGAGGAGCGGCTCAAGCACGCGGTGCTACACGGCGAGGTCGAGTACATAGAGAAGGACGCGGAGGAGGCGCGGGTCAAGTACGGCAAACCTCTTCTCGTCATCGAAGGACCCCTGATGGACGGCATGAAGGTCGTCGGCGACCTCTTCGGCGCTGGAAAGATGTTCCTTCCGCAGGTCGTCAAGAGCGCGCGGGCGATGAAGCGCGCCGTCGCCTACCTGCAGCCGTTCATGGAGGCGGAGAAGGAAGCCAGCCAGCGGGCCCGCGGCAAGCTCGTGCTCGCGACCGTCAAGGGCGACGTCCACGACATCGGCAAGAACATCGTCGGGGTCGTGCTCGCCTGCAACAACTACGAGGTGCACGATCTCGGTGTGATGGTGCCCGCCGACAAGATTCTCGACACGGCCGTCGAGCTCGGCGCGGACGTCGTCGGACTGTCAGGGCTGATCACGCCTTCTCTCGACGAGATGGTCGTCGTGGCCAAGGAGATGACACGCCGCGACTTTCGGATTCCGCTGTTGATCGGCGGCGCAACGACCTCGAAGCAGCACACCGCCGTACGCATCGCGCCCGCATACGACGGGACGACCGTGCACGTGCTCGACGCGTCGCGCGTCATCGGCGTCGTCTCCGACCTTCTCGATGACGGCCGCCGGCCGAAGTTCGAACAGGACAATTTCGAGCTGCAGGAAAAGCTGCGAGCGCAGCACAAATCATCCCGGCGGCCGCTGCTCACGCTCGACGAATCGCGTGCGAAGCGCGTGCGCCTACCCTTCGACGACCTGCCCAAGCCACCGTTCGAAGGCAAGCAGATCATCGAACCCGAACTCGCGGCGCTCCGCGAGTACATCGACTGGACGTTCTTCTTCCACGCGTGGGAGCTGAAGGGCAAGTACCCGGCGATTCTCGACAGCCCGTCGCACGGCGCCGCCGCGCGCGAATTGTTCGGGCACGCGCAGGAGTTGCTCGACGAGATCCAGCGCGACGGGTCGCTTCGCGCACGGGGCGTATACGGATTCTGGCCGGCCCGTGCGGACGGCGACGACATCGCGCTCGACAACGGCGTCCGATTTCCGATGCTGCGGCAGCAGGTCGACCACGGCGACGACAAGCCTTACCTCTCGCTCGCCGACTTCGTGTCTCCGAAGCACGACCACGTCGGAGCGTTCGCCGTGACGGCGGGATTGGGCGTCGATGAGCTTGCAGCGCGCTTCACCGCGGAGCACGACGACTACCGGGCGATCATGGTGAAGGCTCTGGCCGACCGCCTGGCTGAGGCTTTTGCCGAATATCTCCATGAGGTCGTCCGCCGGTCGTGGTACGAGACGGGGACGAAGCTGTCGAACGACGAATTGATCGCCGAGCGCTATCGCGGAATTCGCCCGGCGTTCGGATATCCGGCATGCCCTGACCATTCCGAGAAGCAGACGCTGTTCTCACTTCTCGACGCGCGCTCGATCGGGATGGACCTCACCGAGAGCGGTGCGATGACGCCCACGGCGGCGGTTGCCGGCCTGTACTTCGCGCATCCACAGTCGCGCTACTTCATGGTCGGCAAGATCGGGCGCGACCAGGTCGAGGACTACGCCCGGCGCAAGGGCATGACGGCGGCCGAGGTCGAGCGCTGGCTGCGGCCGAACCTGGGCTACGACGAGTAGAACCGAGGCGTATTCGGTGCGTTTGGATCCGAACGCACCGTTCGAGCCCGCCGATTCGGTGCTTTTGGCGACAAACGTGCTGAAAGGTGACGTCGTAACGGGCGAAAGCCTTTAGCGTTCGATCCTGCAAATGGACCGCCGATGGCTGGCGGCGACGTGCCTCTTTCTCGTCACCTCGTGCCAGGCCGGAAGGCCAGGCTTCGGGCCGGTAGCCGCCTCGTCGACGCCTATCGTGGCGGCCGCAGAGTCACCGCTCAGCTCAGCCGCCACCACCTCACTGCCAGCGACGTCGCCTTCCGCGACCGGGGCAGCGCCTTCGGGCCCGCCGGGCTCACCCGCTCCGGACCGGCCGCTTTCCAGCGTGACGTTCAGCTGCCGCCTGCCGGTGCTGATCACTTCTCAGTTCAACGACGGCGTCACGATGGCCGGCGGGTTCGTGACGTTTCCAGCTGCGGTATATCAATCGGACCCCAACGGCGGAATCATCAGCACACCTACGGGCGACTTCGCCACGAACGCGCAACCGACGCTCCACGGCAGTCCGCAGACCGGGTCACCGTTCTATGACCTCGCGCCGCGCCGCTGGCTTCCGGTCGCGCCAGGTCAAACATCGGACGACGGTTCGACATACGTATACGCCGAGGGCGGCGCGTCTACAACCGACCCGACCGCCCTGCACGTCGTCACGGTTGCGACCGGTGTCGATCGCGTCGTCATGGTGACACCACCACCTGAGGGCGCCGCGGTCGGCTGGCAGATCGGCGACTTCGACGGCCGGTACGCGTACCTGCTGGGAGATCAGTTCGAGCGGTATCCCGCCGGAGTGTGGCGCGTCGACACGACGACCGGCGCGCTCACGCAGATCACCTCGGCCGGTTCGATCCTCTTGCTCAAAGGCAGTGACCTCTGGGTCGGTGCGGTCAACCCGGCCGATCCATCACCGCCGCTTCCGCCTCGCAGCGGGCAGGAGTTCGACTCGATCGTGCACATCGACCTGGGAACCGGCACGCAGACGACCTGGATCTACCGTCCCGGCCAGTCCATCGCCGTGCGCGGCGTCGACGTGACGGGTCACCCTGTCGTCAATGTCGCGTCAGGTCCGGATTTCGACACCAGCCTTGGGGCGGTGTATCTGCTGACCAATCCGGGCGCCCCCGGAACGCAGATCTTGAGCGGAGGCCTGAGATTCCTCCAGATGCAGCCGGACGTCGGGCGGATCTGGTTCGGCAATGACCGCGGCGTGTACGTGTGGACGTTGGCGTCAGGCCTACAAAAAGTGTTCGTGGTGCCGCCGAACACACAGGCCCTTTCGCAGACGATCTACCCCGCGGGTCACTGCGTCTAGAAACGGATCTCTCGCGGAACGACGGGGGGCGGCAGGTGCGCATCGATGAACGCCGTCGGATCGATGAACTTGTAGGGAAACGCCGGGAAGCCTGAGCACGCGTTCGGCGGAAGCGCCCCATTCCAGGAGTGCGATTCCAGCGGACCGTTGAACACCGCGAAGTGAAAGTGAGTCTTGTCGCCCATGTCCGCCACGTGCGCGAAGACCTGGCCGCGCTTCACCGCCATTCCCACCGCAAACCCCGAAGCCATCCAGACGTGCCAGTACTGCGTGATCACCGTTCCGGCCGTCGTCTGGTGGCGGATGAGCACGCCGCCTCGAAACTGTGGATCGATCAGGTAGCCGACGATCACTCCATCGCCCGCTGCAGCGACCGGCTCGCCGACTGACGCGACCTCGTCGGTCCCGGTGTGCAGCCAGACGGCGCCGGATGCGCAGCTGCGAAGCGGCACGCCGTTGCAGTATCGCCACTGGCTGCCGAACCCAAGGCAGTGCGGCGCCCAGGGGGTGAGCGGAAATTGAAACACGTCGGCCGCCGCCGGTGTCGGCGCGGGAGGAGCCGGTGCGGCATGCGAAGGAGCCGCGAACAGCAGCTGCAGCAGCGCAATGAACAGGGCTCCCCAGCCGGTCACCTCGCGGCCTGGATCGCCTCCCACACCCGCATCGGGTTCGCCGGCATGTCGATGTGGCGTACTCCGAGGTGCGCCACTGCATCGACCACTGCGTTCTGGACCGCGGCCGTGGCGCCGATGGTGCCCGCCTCACCGACCCCCTTTGCACCCAGCGGATTGTTCGGCGTCGGAGTCTCGATCGAGATTGTCTCTATCGGCGGAATTTCGCCGATCGTGGGCATCGCGTAGTCGGCGAGGGTGCCCGTGCGCGGATTGCCTTCGTCGTCGTACACGAACTCCTCGTAGAGCGCCTGCGCGACTCCCTGCGCCACTCCGCCGTGGATCTGGCCCTCGACGATCATGGGATTGAGCACTGTGCCGCAGTCGTCCACTGCGACGTGGCGAATCGACCTCGCTTCTCCGGTCTCGACGTCCACCTCGACCACAGCAATGTGGCAGCCAAACGGAAACGTCGTGTCGAACTGGAAGAAGTCTTCTTCCGCAACCAGCGTTTCGGCGGCGGCGAGATCCTTCCACGTCACGACGGACGCCGGCACGCCGCGCACACCAAAGCCACCATCTCTGCTCTCGATGTCTTCGACGTCCGCTTCGAGATGACGCGCGGCGGCATCGCGCGCCTTGTCGACGAGCGCCACGCAGGCCGCGCGCACGGCGTTGCCGCCCACCTGCAGGGAGCGAGAGCCGTAGCTGCCATCGCCACTGGCGACGACCCCTGTATCGGACGTGATTACTTTGATGTGCTCGAGTGGCACACCGAGTACCGCCGACGCAACCTGCGCGAACGCCGTCTCATGGCCCTGCCCGCTGGGCGTCGTACCCGCGTGGACGGTGAACGAGCCGTCTGGTTCGGCCTTCGCGGCGCCGTGCTCCATGGGGCTGCCCACGCCGGTCACCTCGACGTAGGAAGAGATTCCGATTCCAAGCTGCAGGCGGTCGCCACGGTCACGTCGCCCTCGCTGCTCGGCGCGGAGGTCGGTGTAGCCGGCCGCATCGAGAGCAGCGTCTAGCGCCCGCGAATAGTTTCCGGAGTCGTATGTCATCCCCGTCGGGGTCGTGTGTGGAAACCCGCCCTCGATGAAGTTCCGCCGGCGCAGCTCGGCGGGATCCACATCCAGCTCACACGCCAGCATGTCCATCGCCCGCTCGATCAACGACACGGCCTCAGGCCTGCCTGCCCCGCGATAGGCGGACACCGGCGTGGTGTTCGTCGCTGCGAGCTGGACGTGGGCGTGGACTCTCGGGATCGCGTACACGCCCGGCGACATCTGGGCGGTGTATGTCGGACTCGTCGTGCTCCAGAGGATGGGATATGCGCCGACGTCGCTCAGGATGTTCGCTTCGAGCCCGACGAGCTTGCCATCTCTGGTCGCTCCCAGCGCGACGTCATGCACTTGTGCGCGGCCGTGTGTCATCGCGGTCAGGTTCTCGCTCCTGGACTCGACCCACTCGACGGGCCGCTGAAGACGGTGAGCGATCACCGCGACGATGCACTGCTCCGGATACATGGCGAGCTTTGCGCCAAATGCCCCGCCAACATCGGGGGCGATGACTCGGACCTTCTCCTCCGGTATCTCCGTCTGCTCGGACAGCATGAACCGGACGCTGAAAGGCACCTGGGTCGACGTCCAGACACGGACGCCGCCTTCTCCGTCGGGCTCGGCCGCCACCGCATTTCCCTCGAGCGGAACGGCCGCGAGGCGCTGGTTGACGAACCGCGCACGCACTACGACGTCAGCACCCTCGAGCGCGCCAGGCTCACCGAACTCGACCGCCGAAACCTCGTTGTCGCCCTTGGCGGAGTGCACGACAGGGCTCGCCGCCGCAAGCGCCGCGGCAGGGTCGACCACGGTCGGCAGCGAGTCGTAGTCGACGATGACTGAAGCCGCCGCGTCCGCGGCCTGGCCACGCGATTCGGCCACCACCACCGCGACTATGTCGCCGACGAACCGCACGACGTCCGCCGCAAGCGGTGGCCGCGCGAACAGGTCGAGTGACGGCGGTTCCAGCGGCTTCAGGTTGAGATCGGAAGCGAAGTACACGCCGACAACACCAGGCATGCCCGCGGCCTCGCCGCCATCGACCGACGTGATACGGGCGTGCGCCATGGGCGACCGGACGAACGCCGCGTGCAGCCAGCCTTCGCGCGCGACGTCGCCGTTGTACGTGCCGGCGCCGGTGACGAGGCGCCGATCCTCGCGGCGCTTGACGATCCCGCCGGCGCTCGCTTTGACCGCCATGCGCGGGAGCCTAGCAGCCGGTAGGCTCTTGCCGTAGTGATGATGGCCTGACGTCCGAACGCGCGCAGCGCTGGGGCATCCTGCCGTCCTACTTCAGCTGGGACGGCCACCTCGTGGAGACGACCGCCGAGACCGAGGCGGCGATTCTCGAATCGATGGACGCGAGCAGCGACGACCCGCCGCCGCTCGAGCGCCCCGACGTACCGAACGAACCGTGCGCCCCGGCGCCAGACCGCGTATGGGGCTGGGCCGTCCAGCTGTACGCGCTTCGGTCTCGCTCGAGCTGGGGCATCGGCGACCTCCGAGATCTCCGTCGATTTGGACGCTGGGCGCGCGCGCAGGGCGCGTCGCTGGCGCTCCTGAATCCTCTCGGGGCGCAGGTTCCAACGTCGCCGTACGAACCATCGCCGTATTACCCATCGACGCGGCGGTTTCGCAACATCGTGTTCCTCGCCGTCGATGCGATCGACGGCGCGCACAGCGCCGACATTGCGGAGGAGCGCGAGGCCGCGCTGTCGCTCAACGCCAACCGGTTGATCGACTACGACCGCGTCTACGAGCTGAAGTCGCGAGCCCTTCGCAAGGTCTTCGAAGCAGCTCCCCGCCCGCGCGGCATCACCTCGTACGTGGCTCGCCAGGGCGCCGCGCTGCGCGAATTCGCGAATTTCAACGCCGAGCGCGATGTGCACGGTGGCACGCCCGAGTTCCACGTCTGGTTGCAGTACCAGCTCGACCGCCAGCTCGCCCGGGCGGCGAAGGAGATCGGGCTGATCACCGACATCCCGGTCGGGTTCAACCCGGACGGGTTCGACGCGACTCGCTTCCGCGACTATTTCGCACCGCGGATGTACGTCGGCGCACCACCCGATGAGTTCTTTCGCGACGGTCAGAACTGGGGCCTGCCGCCGTTCGATCCATGGAAGCTCGACGACGCGCAGTGGGCTCCGTTCGTGGACGCCATCCGCAGCGCCGCAGCGCATGCCGTCGGGGTTCGCCTCGACCACGTCATGGGCCTCTTTCGTCTGTTCTGGATTCCAGAGTCCATGACGCCGGCGCATGGCGCTTACGTGCACTATCCGT
>DASSLJ010000002.1:0-10664 GCA_035689585.1 Candidatus Dormiibacterota bacterium | reverse complement strand
CCGGCAAGCTGTTCGAATTCCGACCCGGACGCGGCCCGCTGCGCGATCCCGACCAACTCTTCCTGCGTCCCTGTGCTTGTCGCTGCGGCCCACGCTGCCGCGCGGCAGCGGCGCGGATCAAAGCTGATGTGCTGGGAGGCCCACACGTACCACTCGATGTAGCGCTGCTCGAACTCGGACTGCGTCGGCTGTCCAGCCACGACTCAGGCCTCGGCCATGACCGGCAGACCATCTGCTGCGACGCTCCGCTGGGCGCGCTCCGCGAGCTTCATCGCGGACAGCTGCGGCCAGGCCTGCACGGCGCAGAAAGGCGCACACTGGTGCTGCCGCTCGGATTGCGTTCCCACATGCACGCAGCACTGGATGAGCCGCTCTTCCAGCATCGTGCTCACGTCCATGAAAGGCTTGATCGTGATTCGCTTCACGCGCTCCGCGAGCAGCCTGCGTAACCGGCGGTGGTCACCAATCGCGGCGCTGCCTGCCAGGCGCAGCATCGTTCCGAGCCCGATGTCACATGTGTTGCAGATGTTGCGGAAGAGCTCGGCGATCGTCGGATGTGTCAGGCTCGATTGCTCGCTCAGCAATCCCATGAAGGACGCCTTGACCAATTCACGCAGCTGAGCGGGAATCTCGCGATCGGCAACACGATTGCTGACCAGGTCGAGGTGCTCTTTGAGCTGCTCGTGGCCGACAATCCCGACGAGGGATCGCCATTCGCCGGCGTCGGTGCGCAGCATGTAGCCGACGCTGGCGCAGTGCGGGTGAGAGCACGGCAGCGACGTCAGGTCCCGCCACGTCACCACGCCTCCGGTCTGGGCCTCGAGCCGTCGAAGGACCCCTGTATGGGTCAGTCTTCGCTGGAGATCGATGTGGCCCGACCGGCCCGAACCGAACTGCGGCTGGATGCATACGCCACCGACGAACGGGGTGTTCAGGGCCGTCATGACGACGTCGCCGATCTCGTCATCGTTGACGTCGAGCGCCGCGGTCATGGTGAGGGTCATGAACACGCCGGCTGAGCTGAGACGGTTGATGGCCTCGCGCTTGATCTTCCGCAGGTCTGCCCCGCGGTGGTGTCGGTGCGTCTCCAGCCGCAGGCCGTCGAACTGCAGATAGACCTCGACGCGCCGGTTGTGCTTTTCAAGCACTCGCAGGAGTTCGTCGTCGCGGGCGATCTGAATTCCGTTCGTGTTGATCAGGATGCGGACGATGTTCCGCGCGACGAGCTCGTCCAGCAGGCCCGGTAGATCCGGATGTAACGTCGGCTCCCCGCCGCTGATCATGACGACGTCGATGCGATCTTTCTCGCGCGCCAGACGTTGATCGACGTTCGCGAGAACATCCTTGATCGGCACGATCCCGCGCAGGTGCGGAGAGGAGTCGGCGAAGCACGTCGGGCAGGTGAGATTGCAGCCGGCGATCACGTCCTCCAGGAGGATGCAGGTGTGCTGGGTCTGCATCTCGCCGAGACCGTTCAGATACGCGGCAGGAACCGGCGCGTAGTTGCCGGCAGTGTCTGGCGTGTGCACCTTGGTCGGCGCCGTCCATTGCTCCAGATAGGCCAGGATCTCGGGGGACTCGTCATAGAACGTGACCATGCGACCGTGGCGCGGACAGCCACGGACCAGCCACACGTGCCCTCCGGCTTCGCTGAGATAGCCGCTGAGGCGCGCGACGCTCTCGAGCGCAGCATTCGAATCCTCTGCGTGGCACGCGGGACAGAACGCAGTCACGTAGCGGAGGATTCGATCGTCGCGCACCGGCATGCCGGCAGGCAGCGGGATCACGCCGGCGTTGGGTCAAGCGCGCGCGCAGGCCGGCGTCCGAGGTTCCGGCCGTACGACCGCAGGAAATACAAAGCCAGCAGCAGGGTGGTTGGAATCAGGAACAGCTGAGGACGTGTCAGCCCGGCGAACACGATGGCGTTTCCGCGCACGAATTCGACGGCGAAACGGAAGACACCGTACGAGATCAGATAGATCTTGAAGAGCTCACCCGGCTTGTGCACGCGCGGCCGCAGCCACCACAGCACGCCGAACATCGCGGCCTGAAACAAGATCTCGTACAAGAACGAAGGGTGCATTGGCACCCCCGCGGCGCAGTACGAGGGGCACTGCGGAATTCGTGCTGCCTGCTCTGGAGTCAGCCGGATTCCCCAGGGCAGGTTCGTCGGAGTGCCGACCTGCTCGGTCAGAAAGCAGCCCCAGCGACCGACCGCCAGCCCGAGTGCTACGGCCGGCGCAAACAGGTCACCTGTGGGCAGCTTGTAGCCGGCGATCCGTTTGCCGATCAGCGCCCCCGCGTATGCGAAGGCGAGCCCGCCGAGCACGCTCCGGCCTCCGTCGATCCAAGCGCCAAGCAGTGTCGGATGAGGCGCCGCGAGGAGATACTCCCAGACTGTGCTCAGCTTGGCGCCGATGGCGCCAGCGATGAGCGTGGCCCCGACGACGAAGTACAGCTGGTCGGAAATCATGCCCCGCCGCCGCGCCTCGTAGAAGAATGGGACCGCGGCCGCCAGCACGGCGAGGCCCACGAAGAAGTCGTGGGTACCCACGTTGACAGGCCCGATGCGAAGCAGAGTGGGAATCACCGACCGTTCTCCTTGGAATTAACGGGGCGGCAAGTGATCGCTGATCGAGCTTACCGTCAGGCAGGGAGCAGGTCAACCCGCGGGTTGGATCGCCTCATCGCGTGACAGGATGCCGGCCATGCCTGCAGAATGAGTCTGCACGTGGCGAACGAACTGAGTGCACTGGTCAGGTTCGCCGGTGGCTCGATCGACGATCTGGTGCTGACTCCAACCCAATCCCTCCACGCGGCCGTTGCACGCCGGGTTTTCAGTTCGCTTGGTCCCCTCGCCGCACCGGCGCGGTTCCTGCACGACCACGTCGCCGCCACGGGCTACGCGGCGCTTCGTGGCGCGACTGACGTCGGCACAGGACTGGCGGCGGCCTCGATCCGGCTCACCACCGGCGAGGACCTCCGAATGCTGAGCCGGTCGCGCCGCGGCCGCGCATCGATCAGCGCTCTCAACGCCCTCGCCGGCGACATGATGGAAAAGCGTGGTAATGAGCTCGCGATCCAGATGTCTGTCTGCGCGAATGCGACCGGCATTCCTTGCGAGCGCAGCCGGCTCCGGGCTGAGTTTCCCAAAGCAACGGGCCGGATCGCCGTTTTTCTCCATGGCCTCGGCGAGACACCTGATGCGTGGCAGCGGCGACATCATCAACCCTTCGGCCGGCGGCTGCGGCGCGACGTGGGGATTACGCCCGTTTATCTCCGCTACAACACGGGCCTGCACATCAGTGACAACGGCAAGCAACTCAGCGATCTGCTCGAGGAGTTGATCGATGCGTGGCCGGTGCGGGTGACGGAGTTGATCCTGATCGGGCATTCGATGGGCGGCCTGGTCGCGCGTTCAGCTTGCTATGCCGGCACAGTCGCAGCGCGGCGGTGGCCGTCGAAGGTGAAGCATCTGATCACGCTCGGCTCGCCTCACACCGGTGTGCCGCTGGAGAAGCTCGTCCACTCCACGGCATGGATGCTTCGGGTTGTGCCCGAGAGCAAGCCTCTGGCCGACATTCTCGACCGGAGGAGCGCGGGCATCCGAGACCTTCGCTTCGGCTATCTCGTCGAGGACGACTGGAAGGGCGAGGACCCGAAGCGCCTCCTGCACGACCACCGCTCCCATGTCCCGCCGCTGGACGGCTGCACCCACACCTTCATCAGCGCGTCGGTGTCGGAGTCAAGGCATCCCCTGGCCTGGGTCGCAGGCGACCTGCTGGTGCGGCCTGGCAGCGCGGCCGGTCGGGGCCCTGGGGGCACCGTCGTCGTCCACTCGGACAATGTGTTCCACGTCGGCGCGTTGAATCACTTCGACCTGCTGGACCATCCGATCGTCTACGAGCACATCCGCCGCGTCGTCGAACAGCGCTGACGTAGCTATGTCGTAGGCAGAAAGGGTCCGGTCTCGTAGGTCTTTCGGACCTAGATCGTTCGCCCCCGCGGTCGCAGGCTTCAAAGGAGGTACTGCGAAATGAGCGTCAACGTTGCCATAGATCGCCGAGGCGAGCTCAAAGACATGCTGCGCATCAGCGATCTCAACCGCGGCGGCCTGCTCACCATCCTGGACGCGGCAAAGCGCTTCAAGCAGGCGCCCATGTCGAAGCTCGGGCTTCTGGAAGGCGAGACGGTCGTCCTCTACTTCAACAAGCCGTCGACGCGCACGAGGATCTCTTTCGAGACCGCGATCGCGCGATTGGGCGGCGTTCCCCTTTCCGTCGGACCGCGCGAGCTCCAGCTCGATCGTGGCGAGTCGATCGAGGACACGGCGCGAGTCATCAGCGCATATGCGCGCGCCTTCGTGATTCGCACGTTCAGCGACGATGACGTCCGCCGGTTTGCCGCGCACTCATCGATTCCGGTCATCAACGCCCTCACCGATCGCCACCACCCGTGCCAGGTCCTGGGCGACCTCATGACGATGCAGGAGATCTGGGGCGAGCTGCGTGGGCGTCGACTGACTTACGTCGGCGACGGTGACAACGTCGCCAACAGCCTGATCGAGGGTTGCGCACTTCTCGGCGTTGACATCACCATCGCGACGCCGGAGGGGTATGAGCCGGACATCGGGGTTGTGAAGTCCGCGCGGGAAATCGCATCCACCAGTGGTGCGCGGATCGAGTTGATGCAGGACCCGATCAAGGCGGTTCAGGGCGCTGATGCCGTCTACACCGACGTGTGGCTGTCGATGGGCGTGCCTGACGATGAACGGCAGAAGCGCATGCGCGACTTCGCGCCGTTTCAGGTCAACGCGTCGCTGATGGCGAGAGCGCAGCCGGACGCCGTCTTCATGCACTGCCTTCCCGCGCACCGCGGCGAAGAGGTGACCGACGAAGTGATCGACGGCCCGCAGTCGCGCGTCCTTCCGCAAGCAGCCAACCGGCTTCCGACCGAACAGGCACTTCTGTGGGCGCTGATCACCGGCGCCCTGCACGAATAGGAGTCACGCGATGCGCAAGGTCATCATCATGGGCGCCGGAGGGCGCGACTTCCACAACTTCAACGTGGTCTATCGCGACGACCCCAACACTCGCGTCGTCGCGTTCACCGCGACGCAGATCCCAGGCATCTCCGATCGCGTGTATCCGCCTTCACTGGCGGGGCCGCGATATCCGAACGGTGTTCCCGTGCGGCCGGAAGAGGAGCTGGCAAGCCTGATCCGCGAGTACGAGGTCGACGACGTCGTATTCAGCTATTCCGACGTCGCTCACGTCGATGTCATGCACAGGGCTTCGCTGGCTCTGGCTGCGGGCGCCGATTTCCGGCTTCTCGGGCCGCGCTCGACCATGCTCAACAGCACCAAGCCCGTGGTCGCCGTCTGCGCGGTGCGAACGGGCTCGGGCAAGAGCCAGACGAGCCGCCGCGTCGGGCGCCTTCTTCTCGACGCCGGGCTGAAGGTTGCGCTGGTCCGGCACCCGATGCCGTACGGCGACCTCGAGAAGATGCGCGTCCAGAGATTCGCGACCCTGGCGGACATCGACGCTTCACACCCGACCGTCGAAGAGCGCGAGGAATACGAGCGACCCGTCGAGCTCGGGATGATCATGTACGCGGGCGTCGACTACGGCGAGATCCTGGCTCGTGCGCAAGACGAGGCCGACGTGATCGTGTGGGACGGCGGCAACAACGACCTCCCCTTCTACCGGCCGAAGCTCCACATAGTCGTGGTCGATCCCCTTCGAGCCGGCGACGAGCTTGCGTACCACCCCGGTGAGGCCAACCTCCGTATGGCGGACGTCGTCGTCGTCAACAAGGTCGACAGCGCAGGCCTCGAAGCGAACGAGCGAGTGATCGCAGACGTCATGTCGGTCAATCCGACCGCCACCATCGTGCGTGCTGCCTCGCCGGCGATGCTGCAGCCCGGCCCATCGCTGTCGGGCAAGCGGGTGCTCGTTGTCGAAGACGGTCCAACGCTGACACACGGCGGCATGAGCTTCGGCGCAGGAACGGTTGCGGCGCAGCAGGCTGGTGTCGCCGAGCGTGTGGATCCGCGGCCGTCTGCCGTCGGCTCGATCGCCGAGACCTTCCATAAATATCCGCACATCGGGCGAGTGCTTCCGGCAATGGGCTACTCGGATACGCAGCTGCGCGAGCTGGAGATGACGATCAACCGAACCGACTGCGACGTCGTCGTCACGGGAACACCGATCGATCTCGGGCGGCTGATTCAGTCTCATCACCCGATCCGGCACGTGACCTACGAGCTGCAGGAGATCGGCGAGCCGACCCTCGTCGACGTACTTGCGCCGCTCATCGCGGCCGGCAAGAGGCAACTGTCCGTCGCAGCGATCTGAACTGCCGACCAGAAAGGTCAGGCCCAAAGCCTCGTTCAGGCGGTGACTGATGGCCCGCGCACCTGCGGCGTCGCGTACCTACTTTGGGATCGTGGAGAACCGTCGGATCCCACTTGAGAAGCTGCGGCGGCGGCTTGACCCGGCAACGCTTCGCTTTTCGACGACAGCGGAGGTGGCTCCGGCTCGCGGCCCGTTCAACCAGGCTCGCGCGATGGACGCTCTTCGCTTCGGCGTCGGCATAGACAGCCCGGGCTACAACTTCTTCGCAAGCGGCCAGAGCGGCAGCGGGCGGACCAGCATGGTGCGGTCGTTTCTCGAAACGCTCGCGGCCGGCCGGCCCGTCCCGGACGACTGGATCTACGTCCACGACTTCGATCACCCAGACAATCCCAAGGCGCTCCGGCTTCCCGCCGGCAAAGGGCGGCAGCTCGCGAGCGACATGGAGTCGTTCATCGACCAGTCGAGACAGCAGATCACGCACGCGTTCGACACCGAGCGCTACATGGAGCGTCACCAGCAGCTGGCGACGGAGATCGGACAGCGTCGGGATCGGATCCTCGGCGAGCTCGACGCCTTCGCGAGGGAGCGCAGTTTCGGCATCGAGGTGACGCCGGCGGGCATCATCGCGGTCCCGGTGCACGGCGGGAAGGCCGTTCCAGCCGATGAGCTGCAGCGCCTGCCGGAGTCGGAACGCAATGACCTCGAGCGCCGGGGGACCGAAGTGCAGACCGAGATCGGCGTGATCATGCGTCGTCTTGGACAGCTGGAAAGAGAAGGTGCGGACCTCCTGCTCCAGCTCGACCGCGAGATCGCACGATTCGCCATCGAGCCACTCCTGCACGCGCTCCGCGAAAGGTACGTAGAAGAGCCGGAGGTCATCGCGCATCTCGAGCGAATCGCAAAAGACATTCCCGATCACCTGCCCGACTTTCGCCAGTCGGCCGCGGGCCAGGAAAGCCCGTCGGCTCTGGGGGCGGCATTGTCTTCGGACCACACCGATCGCTACCGCATCAACGTGTTGGTCGACAACTCGACAGCGACCGGAGTTCCGGTGGTCGTCGAGTCCAACCCGACCTACTACAACCTGATGGGCCGCGTCGAGTACCGCGCCACATTCGGAATGATGGTCACCGACTTCAGGCAGATCAAAGCCGGCGCGCTTCATCGAGCCAACGGCGGATTCCTGATCCTCGACGCGGCCGACGTCCTCACCAATCCGTTCGCGTGGCCCGCGCTCATGCGAGCGCTGAGCACGCAGAGGCTTCGAATCGAAAACCTCGGGGAGCAGTACTCTGCCGTTCCGACCGCCAGCCTTTCACCCGCGCCCGTGCCGATCAAGGTGAAGGTCGTCCTCGTGGGGTCTCAGGTTCTCTATCAGATGCTGTTCGCACTCGACGAGGAGTTCCGCGAGCTCTTCAAGGTTCGGGTCGATTTCGCTCCCGAGGTCGAGTGGACAGAGGAGACCGTCGCCGAGTACTCAGGGTTCGTGAGCCGCTGCGTTCACGATCGCGGCCTCAAGCACTTCGATCGCACCGGTGTCGCGCGCGTGATTGAGGAGACAGCACGATGGCGCGAGAGTCAGCGCAAGGTGTCGACGCGCCTGCGAGACCTGGACGATCTCGTCACCGAGTCCAGCTACTGGGCCGCGCAGGCATCGCATGAGCTTGTCCAGCGCGAGGACGTGGCAAGGGCCGTGACCGAGAAGGCGCGCCGCTCGAGCTTGACCGAAGAGCGTTTGCGCGAGCTGATTGCGCAGGGGACGATTCGCATCGAGATCGGAGGCAGCCGGATGGGTCAGCTGAACGGCCTCTCGGTCATAGAGCTAGGCGATCACAGGTTTGGTGTTCCAAGCCGCATCTCCGCGACCGTTGCGATGGGTCGAGGCAGCGTCGAAAGCATCGACCGCGAGGTCAAGATGGGCGGCCCCATCCACAACAAAGGCTTCCTCATCGTGTCGGGCTACCTTGCCGCGCACTATGCGCAGCGCTGGCCGCTCGCCATGCGGGCGACGCTCACGTTCGAGCAGTCGTATGACGAGGTCGAGGGCGACTCGGCGTCTTCGGCCGAGCTGTATGCGCTCCTTTCGGCACTGTCCGAGGTGCCGCTCAAGCAGAACATCGCGGTCACCGGATCAGTCGATCAGCATGGCAACGTGCAAGCCGTCGGCGGCGTCACCGACAAGATCGAGGGGTTCTTCAAGGTATGCCGGTCGATCGGGCTGACCGGAGAGCAGGGCGTGATCATCCCCATGGCGAACGTGGCCGACCTGATGCTGGACGACGAGGTCATCGACGCGGTCCGCGCCGGCAAGTTTTCGGTGTGGGCGGTGGAGAGCGTGGACGAGGGAATCGAGATCCTGACCGGCGTCGAAGCGGGCCAACCGGGCGCCGGTGGAACGTATCCGGCCCAGAGCATCCACGACCTTGTCGCGCGGCGCCTCCAGGGCTACGCCAACCTCCAGGCGGCGTTTGGAGCGCCGACGAACGGCGAGGCCGTGGTTGCGCAACCCGTGGCGAAGGCGAAGACCTGACCGTGACACTCGGCCCGTCGATGGCGGGCCTCGCGACTCTCTATCACTCCACTCGGTTGAGCGATCGTGACCGTGGAGGTGATTGAGCCGTGGAGAATCCTTCTCAGCCGCCAGTTCAGACGTCGCTGCCGTCCGCACCCCCGCCGCCGCCCGCACATGGGGGTGCATGGTTCGGGGTTTGGGGCTGGTTCTGGGCGATCGCTCTGATCCTTGTCGGCGTGTACTACCTGCTGGTCAACCTCGGCCTGATGTCGTGGGTCAGGGGCGACCTCGTCTGGCCGGTGCTGCTCATCGTGCTGGGCGGTCTCTTCCTCATTTCCCGGTTGCGTCCGGGACGCGCCTGACGGCCGCCGTCGCCGCCCGCGGATTGGAGCTGTTTCTCAGATGACGTCAAAGGCTCTCGTCCTCGGCGGCGGCGGCATCACCGGCATCGCGTGGGAGATCGGAATGATCGCCGGACTGTTCGAGGCCGGCATCGACCTGACCGCCGCGGACGTCGTCGTGGGCACGTCCGCCGGATCGGCGGTCGGCGCGCAGATCTTGAGCGGAGCAACGGTCGAAGAGCTGTATGAAGAGCAGCTCGCCGACGCCTCGTCCGAGATCGCGACGAAGATGGGACTCGGGGTGATCGTCCGGTTCATCCTGGCGGGTCTTTGGCCGCGTGACGAGACGCGAGCGAGAGCGAGGCTCGGCCGTACCGCGCTGCGAGCAAGCGCCGTCCCGGAAAGCGAGCGCCGCCACGTCATCGAGAGCCGGTTGAGGCTCAGGACATGGCCAGAGCAGCGGCTGCTGATCGTCGCGGTGGACGCGGAGAGTGGCGAGCCTCGCATTTTCGACGCCGCCAGCGGGGTTCCCATCGTCGATGCCGTCGCTGCGAGCTGCGCCGTGCCGCTGGTGTGGCCGCCGATGACGGTCGACGGTCACCGCTACATGGATGGCGGCGTGCGGTCGATCGCCAACGCCGATCTCGCTGTGGGCTGTGAGCGGGTGGTCGTGCTCGCACCCGTGACGGCCGCGGTAAGGCGGACGGGCCGGATCTCGACTCAGCTGGCCGGTCTCGGTGACGGCGTCCGATCGGTCACCGTCAGCCCCGACTCCGCCGCGCGGCGCGCGATCGGTCGCCGTGTGCTCGACCCGGCACGTCGAGCCGGCGCAGCGCGTGCAGGGCGGGAGCAGGCAGCAGACGTGGCGGAGTCGATCAGGCCCGTCTGGCTCTAGGGCCGTGCGATACCGCGTACGGCCAGCGCTGTTCAGTGCCCTGCTGATCATCGTCATCAGCGCATGCGGGTCTGGCACCCGTACATCCGCATCGCCGAGCGCTACCGCCTCACCTCTTCCAACGGCATCTTCGTCTCCGTCGCCGACAGCCACGCCGCAGCTGGCGGCCGGCGCACCGGCATGGATTGCGGTGAGCGTCGCATCCGGATGGCGGTCTCCTCAGTCGCCGCGCCCGGTCGATGCGCCCGCGCTGCGGAATCCCGCCGACATCCGCGGGTGGCTGAGTGCGATGAGCAATGCCGACAAGGTCGGTCTCATCGACCGGCTCGACACGCAGGCGCTCCTGGGCGAAGAGGTGCTGGTTCTGCAGATCAGCGGCGATTGGGCGCACGTTGCGGTGCCAGACCAGCCCTCGCCATTGGACCCACGTGGTTATCCGGTCTGGATTCCTATGCGCCAGCTCACGGCGGCACCGCCTCCACATTCCGATGCGTCCGTCATCGTGACCACCCCGACGGCGTGGTTGAGCTCCGCCGGCACGAGCCTCGAGGTCAGCTTCG
>DASSLJ010000001.1:0-9411 GCA_035689585.1 Candidatus Dormiibacterota bacterium | reverse complement strand
GCCGACATGGCGACCCGCGTCGAGTCGGCGAGGTTGCTCGCATACAACGCCGCATGGCGGTGCACCCGCGGCTTGCCGTTCACGCGTGAGGCGTCGATGGCCAAGCTCCACTGCACCGACACGGCGATGCAGGTCGCACTCGACGCGCTGCAGATCGCCGGCGAAGCGGGTGCGGTGAAGGGAAGCGCTTTCGAGCGACATGTGCGCGACGCCAAAGCGCTCCAGATCTACGAAGGCTCCAACCAGGTGCAGAGGGTCGTCATCGCGCGCCAACTCGTGCGGCAGGGATAATCGGGCTCAGATGGACTTCGAATTCACCGCCGAGCAGATCGCAATACGCGACACGATCCGCGAGCTGGTGCAGGATCGCGTGGCGCCGCGCGCCGCCGAGATCGACGAGAAGGCGGAGTACCCGAAGGACATCGAGAAGCTCTTCGCCGAGAACGGGATCCTCGGCATTCCGTTTCCCGAGGAGTACGGCGGCATCTCCGGATCGAGCGTCACGATCTGCATGGGCATCGAGGAGATCGCCAAGGCCTGCGCGAGCTCGTCGCTGATCCTCGCCGTCCAGGCGCTGGGTTCGTATCCGATCCTCGTCGCCGGAACCGAGGAGCAGAAAAAGCGATTGTGCCCGCCGCTGGCGTCGGGCGAGAAGGTCGCGGCCTACGCGCTGTCTGAGCCCGGAAGCGGATCCGATGCCGCGGCGATGAAGACGCGAGCACGCAAGGTCGGCAACGAATACGTCCTCAACGGCACGAAGCAGTTCATCACGCACGGCAGCATCGCCGGCACGCTCGTGGTGTTCGCGCAGACCGACGGAGGCGACGACCACAAGAGCATCTCGGCTTTTGTACTCGAGCACGAGACAAGCCCGTGGAAGGTGGAGAAGCTCGAGCACAAGCTCGGGATTCGCGGATCACCGACGGCTCAGATCGTGCTCGAGGACGTCAAGGTTCCTGCTGCCAACCGCCTGGGCGATGAAGGCGCAGGCTTCAAGATCGCGCTCGCCGTCCTCGATCGTTCACGGCCGGGAATCGGCGCGCAGGCGCTCGGCATCGCGGAAGGCGCGTTCGCCTACGCGTTGAACTACGTGAAGGAGCGCGAGCAGTTCGGACAGGCGATCGCGAGCTTCCAGGGCATCCAGTTCATGCTCGCCGACATCGCGACCCAGATCGAAGCCGCGCGGCACCTGGTTTTCCAGGCCGCGACCAAAGTGGACGGCAAGGCGCCCGATCTGACGAAGGTGGCGGCGATGGCAAAGCTGTTCTCCTCCGACATGGCGATGAAGGTGACGACGGACTGCGTGCAGTTGCTCGGGGGTTATGGCTACATCACCGACTATCCAGTCGAACGGATGATGAGAGACGCGAAGATCACGCAGATCTACGAAGGCACGAACCAGATCCAGAGGGTTGTCATCGCCCGGGCGCTGCTGCGTTGAGCGCTGAGCCGCAGAGGCCCTCACCTCCACCGCCGCCGCCTCCGCCACCGCCGGCTCCGCCGCACGCGATCGCTCCGTACTACCAGCGGCCGGTGTATCCCACTCCGCAGACGCCGGTGGGACGCAGCGAAGGGCGCACGGTCCTCTCCCTGCTTTTCGCGATCTTCGGTCTGCTGCTCGCGATGACTGGCGCGCTGCTCGCGGTGCTTGCGTTCTTCACCGACAGCGGCGGCCTTCTCAACGCGTTGCTGCTCGGCTTCCCAGCGATGATCTTCGGCGCGATCGCGTACTTCCTCGGAAGGTCTGGCGTCGCGCGCATCGCGGAGTCGCCGTCGACTCGCGGCGGTCGCGCCACGGCCGTGGCGGGGTGGGTGATCGGCGCCGTCACGACCGCCGTCGGAGCGATCGTGATGTTGACCTGGATCGTCCTCTTGCTGATCGCGAACTACGGACCGCCGCCTGCGTAGTTGAGCCGGATCGGCGACGCGTTCGTCTGGGCTTTTAGGGATCCGGACTGGCTCGCCAAGGTCGCGATCATGGGTCTCATCCTTCTGATTCCGATAGCCGGCGGCATCAATGGGCTCGGATGGATGCTCACCGCCGTGGACCGGCTGCGAGCGGGCGAAGAACGTCTTCCACCGGCGAACCTCGACTACATCGGCCGCGGGTTCCAGCTCTTCGTCGTGTACCTCGTGTACTACCTCGCGCTTGCCGTGATCGCGCTCGCGCTGTATCTGCCCGCGATCCTCGTGCTGTCGGCGGAGGGGCACGGCCAGGCCAACGTGGCGTTCGTCGTGGTCGGTTTGGTGCTGCTCGCCGGCGCGCTCGCCGTCGTCACGCTCGGTGGGTTGGCGCTCACGTTCGCGATGCCTGCGATCGTGCTCGCGGTCGACCGAGGTGGGATCTCGGCAGGCCTGCACCTCGCCGCGATCGTCGAGCGTGCGCGCGGTTCGCTGACCAACACGTTGATCGCTGGGCTTATGCTGATCGCGGCCGGGCTGCTGGGACAGCTTGGCAGCGTCGCATGCTTCATCGGCGTCGTCTTCACCAGCGCATACGCGCTCACGGTGCAGGCGTGGGTCATCCGTAGTTACGAGGAGGGTTAGATGTCGGACGTGCCGCCGCCGCCTCCGCCTGGTGGCAACGAGCCCTCGCCGCCGCCTCCTCCTCCTCCGCCACCGTCAGGTGGCGGGTCCAACCCACCACCGCCTCCTCCTCCACCACCTTCGGGTGGCGGATACAGCCCGCCGCCGCCTCCGCCGGGAGGTGGCTACGGCGCACCGCCGCCTCCGAGTGGCGGGGGTTACGTTCCGCCGCCGCCCGGCGGCTACGCGCCTGCCGGCTACGGGTACGCGGCCCAGCGCACCGACGGGCTCGCGATCGCATCACTCGTCATCGGGATCAGCTCGATCGTCTGCTCGCTCGGGTGTCTTGGCATCATCCTCGGGCCGACCGCGGCGATCATGGGATTCATCTCCCGCCAGCGCATCGCAACGAGCGGCGGCGCAATCGGTGGAGGCACCCTCGCGATCGTCGGGCTGATACTGGGCATCGTCGGGTTCGTGGCGAGCGTCGGCGTCTTCTTCTTCGTGATCCTGTCCGGCGTGTTCAACAATTCGACAGCCACGCCCACTCCGTAACCCGAAATCCCGGTACAGCGTTGTTAAAATCCCGGTGCTCATGTTCCGGCCGCGGCCGAATCGGGCCAGGCGCTCCCGCTATCGCGTCTCCTACCGCCTGACGAGATCTTTCCCGGCGGCGATCATTGCCGTCCTCCTGCTCGGGGTGATCCTCGGCGCGACGCTGACCTACAAGCGAATCGACGACTTCATGACGGCCACGACCGGTCACCACGTCAATCCGATCGGCGAGGTGGTGCAGGCGGTTGCACCGCAGCCCGGCACGATCGCCTACAAGCTGCAGCACGGCCAGCAGGTCAACATCCTGCTGCTCGGAATGGGTGGGTACGAAAACGACGCGCCGTACCTCACCGACTCGATCATGGCGGTCACCATCGATCCCAACACGAACCGCGTGATGATGGCGTCCATCCCGCGCGACCTCGTCGTGCACATGAACCTGCAAACAAATCCGAGCCGCACGTGGACTCAGAAGATCAACGCCGCGTACGAGGTCCCGTACACGAACATCATCTGCTGCGTCGATCCGCAGTACTCAGGACCCAACGGCGGCGGCAAAGCCGCGGAGCATGAGGTCGGAAAGGTCACGGGCCTGACCTTCGACCGCTACATCGCGATCGACTTCGTCGCGTTTCGCGACATGGTCAATGCGCTCGGCGGCGTCGATGTATGCCTCACTACGAACCTCGACGACCTCGAGTATCCGAACTACAACAACGGCTACATGCCGATCCACTTCAAAGCGGGATGCCAGCACCTAAACGGCGAACAGGCCCTGGAGGTCGCGCGCTCGCGTCACGCCATCGAGCCCGAGCAGGCGTCGGACTTCGGTCGCGCGCGACGTCAGCAGGACATCATGGAAGCGATCAAGAAGAAGGCGACAACCGTCAATGGTTTCGCCAAGGCGCCGCAGTTGCTCAACGCGCTCCAGAAGAACATCCACACCGACATGTCGCTCACCGACATGAAGGCGGTCTACGACTGGGGCAAAAACCTCCCGGACACATCGATTGTCCGCGTCGCGCTCACCGCGCCCTCAGGTGCCGTCGAGGGCAACCTGCTGGACTCGTATGACTGCGGTATGGGGGCCGGCACATCGCAGCTCTGCGCGGACGACCCGAGCTACAACATGATCCACAGGTATCTCGCGTCGGTCCTGATCGACCCCAAGACGCTGGCCGAGAAGGCGCCCGTGCAGTTCGTCAACGGCTCCAACAACTTCCCCGGTCTCGACCAGCGCGTGACGTCGATGTTCGATCCCACCGGCCTTGCGCTCAACGACCCCGTGGGTCACAGGCCGACGCCGCAGACCGAGATCCTCGACTACTCCGGCGGCAGGTTTCCGCTGACGGCCAAGTACCTCGAAAACTTCTTCGGCGCTCCGGTCGTCAACGCCACGCCCGCGAACCCGGCGCCCGCGGCCGGGCAGCAGACGTACGGCCTGGTCGTGGTGATCGGGCATGACTTCGCCCTACATTGGTTGGGCGAATAACGACAGTCTCCTAGACAGCTTTCGCTCCGGCGACGTGCGTGCGCTCGCCCGGGCCATCACGTTCATCGAACGCCGTGATCCGTCGCTGCGCGAGCTGGAGGATGCGCTCAAGGGCGGCGCGAAAACGCCAGGAGTCGCCGGGTTCACCGGTGCGCCTGGCACCGGCAAGTCGACGCTGGTGGACGCCGTGGTGGCGCTGCTCCGGAAAAGGGAGCAATCGGTCGCGGTGCTGGCGACCGACCCGAACTCGCCGTTCACGGGCGGCGCGATCCTGGGTGACCGCATCCGCATGCAGCGGCATGCGCTCGACCCGAAGGTGTTCATCCGGAGCATGGGCGCGCGCGGCCACCTCGGCGGCCTTTCCCTGGCGACGCGCGAGGCGATCCGGCTAATCGGAGCTTTTGGATTCGACCAGGTCATCCTCGAGACTGTCGGCGTCGGCCAGTCCGAGCTCGAGGTCGCGGCGGTCGCCGACACGACGGTCGTCGTGCTGACGCCAAACCTCGGGGACAGCGTGCAGATGATCAAAGCCGGCATCCTGGAGATCGCCGACGTCTTCGTCGTCAACAAGGCGGACATCGAAGGCTATGGTCGCGTCGTGGCCGAGCTGCGCACCATGCTCAACCTGGCCCCGAAGGCCGCCTGGCGGCCGCCCATCGTCCCGACGATCGGGGTCAAGGGCGGGGGCATCGAGGAGCTCTGGGAGGCGGTGCTCGCCCATCGCAAGCACCTCGAGGCCAGCGGCAGGGTGGTCGAGCTGGAGGCGAGGCGGTTGCGTGACGAGACGGCCGAGGTCGCGGCAGAGCTGGCCCGCGCGCGCACGCAGCGTGCCCTCGAGGCCGACCCCTCACTGCTCGAGCGACTGCTGAGTGACGGCACCCCGTACCGTACTGCGGAGGAGATCCTCGGACTTCGATCCGATAATGAGCTGAGTTGAAAGTCAGAGCGCGCGACGCGAAAGAGGTGTGGCGCGAGGAATTCGAGGCAAGTCCTCGCCGCGAGGACAACCTCGAGACCTCGACGATCTCGGGCATTCCCGTTCAGCCGCTTTACACCTCGGACGATCTGCCTCGGCGTCCGGACGAGTTCCCCGGCCAGTACCCGTACACGCGCGGAATCCACCCGAGCGGCTACCGCGGCCGGCTGTGGACGATGCGGCAGTTCTCCGGATTCGCGACGGCCGAGGAGACGAACAGGCGCTACAAGTACCTCCTCGCCAACGGTCAGACCGGTCTGTCGGTCGCGTTCGACATGCCGACGTTGATGGGCCAGGATTCCGACGCGCCGACGAGCCGCGGCGAGGTCGGCCACTGCGGCGTGGCGATCGATTCGCTCGCCGACATGGAGACGCTGTTCGAAGGCATCCCGCTCGGCGAGATCACGACCTCGATGACGATCAACTCCCCGGCCGCGATCCTGCTTTGCATGTACATCGCGGTGGCGGAAAAGCAGGGCGTGCCGGCCGCGCAGCTCGGCGGCACGCTGCAAAACGACATCCTCAAGGAGTTCATCGCGCAGAAGGAGTTCATCTTTCCGCCCGCGCCGTCGATGCGGCTCGTCGTCGATTCGATCGAGTACTGCGCGAAGGAAGTGCCGCGGTGGAACACCATCTCGATCTCGGGCTACCACATCCGTGAGGCGGGATCGACGGCGGTTCAGGAGCTGGCCTTCACGCTCGCCGACGGGATGGCTTACGTCGACGCGTGCATCGAGCGAGGGATGCACATCGACGACTTCGCGTCACGGCTGTCGTTCTTCTTCGATGCGCACATCGACTTCTTCGAAGAGATCGCCAAGTTCCGCGCGGCGCGCCGGATCTGGGCGCGATGGATGCGCGAGCGCTACGGCGCGCAGCAGGAACGCTCCTGGAAGCTGCGGTTCCATACGCAGACAGCGGGCGTTTCACTCACCGCGCAGCAGCCCGAGCTGAACATCGCCCGCACCGCCATCGAAGCGCTTGCGGCGGTCCTCGGTGGGACGCAGTCGCTGCACACCAACGCCATGGACGAGGTGCTTGCACTGCCGACCGACAAAGCCGCGCGTATCGCTCTGCGCACGCAGCAGCTCCTCGCTTACGAGACCGGAGCTGCGAACACCATCGACCCTCTCGGCGGGAGCTACTTCCTCGAGTCTCTGACCGATGAGATGGAAAAGCAGGCCGAGCGGTATTTCGAGAGGATCGAGGAGATCGGCGGCGTCATCCCCGCAATCGAGGTCGGCTTCTTCCAGAAGGAGATCGCGGACGCCGCCTTCCGCTACCAGCAGGAGCTGGAGCTGAAGCGGCGGATCATGGTCGGCGTCAACGACTTCACGGTCGATGAGGAGGAGCCGATCGAGATCCTGCGCATCGACCCGCGTCTGGAAAGCGAGCAGGCCGAGCGCATCCGCGACGTGCGGCGAAAGCGCGACCAGGCGAAGGCCACCAACGCCTTGAATCGCCTGCGCAAAGCGGCCGCGGGCACCGACAACCTGATGCCCTACATCCTCGACGCGGTGCGTGCCTACGCGACCGAAGGCGAGATCATGCAGTCGCTGATCGAGGTTTTCGGCACATACACCGAAACCGCGGTGGTCTAGAAATGCCCACCGCCACCAAACCCGTCCGCATCGTCGTCGCCAAGGTAGGGCTCGATGGTCACGACCGCGGCGTCAAGGTCGTGGCCCGCGCGCTGCGAGACGCGGGCTACGAGGTCATCTACACCGGTCTGCGGCAGACGCCCGAGATGGTCGTCGACGCCGCTCTGCAGGAGGACGCGCAGGTGATCGGGCTATCGATCCATTCGGGCGCGCACATGACGCTGTTTCCGGCGGTCGTCGACGAGCTCAAGCGGCGCGACGCGACCGACATCGTCGTGTTCGGCGGAGGAATCATTCCGGACGACGACATTGCCACGCTGAAAAAGAAGGGCGTGGAGGAGATCTTCACTCCCGGCACGCCCTTGCAGGACATCGTCGGTTGGCTGCGCAAGCGTTTCCCGGACGCCGCGCCGAAGTAGTTAGCCCTCTGTAACGATCGTTCCGGCGGCTTTGTCGTGCCAGCCCTGGCGCTGCGGGTCCCAGAACATCCAGAGCCATCCGACGAGGCCGACGATGCAGATCGTGAAGGCGACCTCGAGGTTCCAGATGAACCCGCGCAGGACGGCCCTGCCGACGTCAGGGTTCTGACCCGTCTGGGCGTTGCGGCAGTGCATGCCGAAAACCATCATCCCGACCGTCTGCCCGCGCTGGCTGAGGAAGTAACCCCAGTAGCCCAGGTTGATGAGCAGATTGATCAGGCCGGCAACGCCAGTTGCCTTCTGGAAGATGGCGCTGATCACGCCGTCGATGACCGCAAGGATGATGAGATCGATGAGTCCCTGGACGACGCGAAGACCTGGGCTTGCGAGATTGCCGGCCGCCGGCATGGCCATCGGCGCGTAGCCGCCTGGCAGCGGCTGGGGTCCTGGAGGCGGCGGCGGCATCGAACCGGGCGGGGGCGGCGGCGTCGAATCGGGCGGCGGCGGCGGAGTTGATCCGGGTGGTGGTGGAGGGGGGTTTTCCATGTTCGCGTATCATATTCGGGCCTCCCAGACTGAGGCGCCAACATGCAAATCAAAGCCTCGATGCGCCAACCGCTCGGCAAGCGCTCGCGCCGCCTTCTGCGCGAGGGCAAGTTGCCCGCGATCGTCTACGGCCACAACACCGAGCCGACCGCGATCACGCTCGACAAGCTCGAGTTCCAGAAGGTTTTCGTCAAGTCGGGCCGCACGCATCTCGTCGACCTCGCCATCGACGGACGCACCGAGAAGGTGCTCGTGCGTGAGATCCAGACGCATCCCCGCAGGCTTGGCCCGATCCACGTCGACTTCTACCAGGTCGACCTTCAGGAGAAGATCGAGGTCGAGGTGCCGGTCCGCATCAATGGCGAGTCGGCGGCGGTGAAGCGCGGCGACGCGGACGTCCTGCAGCCGATGCACTCGATCCGCGTCGAGTGTCTCCCGACGGACATACCTGAATCCTTTGAGGTCGACATCACGCCGCTCGAAGAGATCGACAGCGAGCTCCGCGTATCCGACCTCGCCGTGCCCAAGGACGTCACCGTCCTGGAGGATTCGGACGAGCTCGTCGTCAAGATCGTGCCGAAGCGCGAGATGAAGGTCGAGGAGGAGCTCCCCGCCGTGGAGGCTGCGGTGCCGGCCGAGGGTGAGGCCGCGGCTGCGGGCGAGGGCGAGGCAGCCGAAGAAACCGAGTCCGAGGAATGACCGCCGCCGCTGCTCGCGGCACCACGATCGACCTCGCCAACTTCACGACAAGCCTCGTCTGGATCGGCGTCGGCCTGGTCGTCTTCCTAGCGTTCATCTTCGCTGCTCGGTTCATAGCGCACTTCGCGGGCCAGCAGCTGCAGAAGCGCCAGGTACGCGGCGACATGGTCGTGCTCGGCCGCCGGGTGGTCACGGCCGCGGTGATCATCATCGGGGTCTTCGCCGCGCTTGGTTTCGCGGCGGAGTCGGCGAATGTGACCCTGTTCGGCCTGCTGCTCGCGACGATCGTCGCGGCGCTCGGCGTGCAGGACCTACTGCGCGATTACGTCTCGGGCTACTACGTGCTGTTGGAGCACCACATCAGGGTCGGTGACCACATCGAGTTCGACGGCCACGCCGGCGTGATCACCGACGTCCGCCTGCGCGTGACCATGCTGAAGAGCGATGAGGGAGACATCGTCGTCGTGCCCAACTCCGAGCTCTTCACGAAGTCGGTCACGATCAAGTCAAGGCCCCCAGCGTAATTCGCACAAGCGCCTCGAGCTTCGCGCCATCGAGCTCGCTCTCTTCGGCCAGCAGCTCGCGCATCATTTGCGA